>CAZXQE010000072.1:0-3526 GCA_964643015.1 uncultured Gammaproteobacteria bacterium | reverse complement strand
CAGGACTTAAACATATTCTCAGACAGGACCCAGATATTATAATGATTGGCGAGCTTAGAGATGTTATAAGTATTTCTGCTGCAATGAGTTCTGCCGACACCGGGCATTTGGTGCTTGCAACACTCCATACCACGAACGCACCTCAAGCAGTCGGGCGAATTCTTGATTTTTTCCCGGCTGAGGACAGAGACCAAGCGCGCAGACAACTCGCTTCCACATTACAAGCTGTTATATGTCAGAGACTTGTAAGTACAATTAGCGGAGGTGTAACACCTGCAATTGAAGTGATGATTAATACGCCAACGGTTCGCAAGTTGATTGAAGAAAGTCGTTTTGAAAAATTAGGAGCAGCAATCGAAACAGGTACCGATGAAGGAATGATTAATTTCAACCAGCATCTGTACGCACTTGTTCAGGAAGGCAAAATCACTCAGGAGGAAGCGTTAGCCTCAGCGAGTAATCCTCAGGCGCTCGAAATGAACTTTAAAGGCATCTTCCTTGATGAAAGCAGGCGAATCCTCACGTAGCAAAATCGTATTTAAAGTGTCTTTAAAGTGTCAAGTTTAACAACCTCTGAGGGAAAAACTTTGGTGGTTTGTTCGGTCTCTGATGTTTCGCACAATGTATGTTATGCTTATACAATAAGTTCAGGCTTCGCCTCAAATGACTTCCATCGGTGAAAAACAAAAAGGGTTGAAACTTGGGAAAATGGGGTGACCGACGGGGCTCGAACCCGCGACAACCTGAACCACAATCAGGTGCTCTACCAACTGAACTACGGCCACCAACCGTATAAAACGTGACGCAGTCTAGCGAACGGACCTAAAAAAGTCAAGAACTCGAAACTCCCTTGTCGTTAAATTGACTCTCAATTTAGCTGAATGGTCGGGACGGAGAGATTTGAACTCTCGACTTCTTGCTCCCAAAGCAAGCGCTCTGCCAGGCTGAGCTACGCCCCGCCCAACGGGTGCCCTAAGGACATATAGTGGGCAAAACCCAAAAAAAACTCAACTCAAATCCAAAAAATTGGACAAGAGAATCCCTGAAAAGGTCCTTTCTATTCACGCGCCATCGCTATCCTGCCGGTACGATTGATTGTAATGATCTCGAAGGTTCCCATTAACTCTATGAATTTTTCGATCTTGGAACCGTGACCGGTCAGTTCGAGTGTGAGTGTATCCGGTTGGACATCTACGATCTTGGCACGGAATATTTGAGCTGTTTGAAGAATATCCGCCCGTGTGACAGATGAAGCCTTAACCCTAATGAGCACCAATTCGCGGTCAATATGATCCTCATCGCTGGCGAAGACATCAACTTTGACAACTTCAACCAACTTATTAAGCTGCTTAATGATTTGCTCAATAGTCTCCTCGTTGCTATGCGTTACGATTGTCATTCTCGACAAGGTGGCGTCATGGGTTGGTGCCACATTCAGGGAATGAATATTATAACCGCGCCCACTAAAAAGTCCGGCTACACGGGTTAGAACTCCAAATTTATTCTCTACTAGTACTGATACTGTATGCCACATACCGCTGCCAGATTAGCCTTAAAGGCTATTATAGTCAAATAACTTGAATTTAAACTTCTTCTCCCGTGGTAACCTCGGCTTCTTGAGATTTGGATAGCAAGGACTTTAGCTTTTCAGTATTTAACCTCCTCGGATCGAAGCGGCAAACGCTTTTAGCAATACAGTAATCACAGGATATGGGCTTAGCAGAATAGTCTCCTTTTAAGATCATTTTAATGAGTAGCCCAATTATCTCTTTAGCCTGAACTGTAAGGGTCAAAAGCTCTTCTTTATCGATCGGATCGGGAGATTGATTACTTATCCGAAATTGTTTCGGTACACCACCATTTGAATTAAGATTGTCCAAATACGCTGTATTTCCACTCAGGAGAGACTTATCAAAGCGTCCAAAATGTTGAAATGGGTTTAGGGCCTCCCTGTTTTTAAAATAAGGCGTTTTGAGTTGCACATAAAACGCGCCTGCAATTTCTATAGATTCATTTGTTTTGGGGTTAAAGCAATCGCTAGCTAACTTATAAAAACCAAAATTCTTTAAAATATAAAGATAAGAGATTAGTTGAAGTTGAATTCCTGCCTCAAACGTATCTACAAGAATTTTTTTTTCTGAAGATTTATAGTCAATAACTACTACCCATATGTTATTGGATTCATCTCTATAAAGATCTATTCTATCAGTTCTCCCAGAAATATAAATATCTTTTTTATTGACTGTTATTATAGGTTTTAAAGGAAGATCTTTTCCAAAATCTAACTCAGTAAAAATCGGGTCGAATTGATATTTTTTAAAATAGACGTTCATAGTATCTAAAAAGAAATTTATTTTCTTTTCTGTATTAAGCAACTCTGAAGAAACTCCAAAGTCAGTGAGACTTGAATCATCTTTTTGCCCGACGATTTCTTTGACTGCCTCGTCTACGCATTCTTTAACTAATTTTCGAGTTCCAAGCTCGTCCTGAAGTTGTAACCTCCAAGACTTTTTTTCATCAGCTTTTTGTACTTTTTCATTAAAAAGATGCAATGCATGGTGCATTAAATTCCCCAACTTGTCTGACCGTATCCCCCACTCTTCACGCTCCCTGCATTTTGCAATACCTTTGATAAAAAATTGGAACGGGCAATTTGCATAAGATTCAATGTTGCTCACACTGAAGGAGCATCCCGGCTCATAAAAACGGCTTACCGCATCCTCTATGGTTTGCTGATTGACCTCTGTTCCACTTTGAACCTGATTCTCGATAAGTTTTAGGGTGTCGTTATCCCTCAGGTTTTCTTTAGAATACTTTTGCTCCTGCAACTGAGGAAATATTTTTTTAAGCTCAAAAACATAGCGAGACGGTTTCAATGGGGCCCCGGTGTCATTTTGACCAGCATAGCTAACAACCAGCTTTTGGCTTGAACGGGTAAACGACATGTAGGAAAGGTAATTTTCTTTGTCCGTTTTCTGGAACGAATTCTGTCGGAGGGCAACGGGAGCTTTTATTAAATTTTGAAGAGTCTGCAGTTCGTTGTCTGTAAACAGACTTTTCTCTTCTTCGTAGGCCGGAAAAACAGTTTCATTAGCTCCCGGAACAATCACTAGCTTAACAGAAGAACTGCGAGACCGATCAATGTTTCCCAATACAACTTGATCAAGGCTGGGGGGAATCGCCGCCACAAAAATAGATTTAATACCGGCTTCCATAATTTTGGCCCATTCTGCCAAGGCGTAATGTTCGGATCCAAAGGCCAACCTTATATTCCCCAGCCAGCTTTTTAGCTCCTCCCAAGCCGTCAAATGGACATTAGGTGATAATCCACTTCCCAATCCCGCGTGAATATCCCAGTTTTTTTGGCTCCATTTTTCTAGACTGATTTGTAAACCATAGCTATTCCAAAGAGCTTCGATAGCGCTGCACAAGCTATCTCCCGAAATCGTCTCATTCGCTCTTAAAGTTTTATCAAATTCGAGTAGGGGAGCAATACTCTTTTTGTGTATTTCTCTAAACGCTTTTT
>CAZXQE010000071.1:0-3536 GCA_964643015.1 uncultured Gammaproteobacteria bacterium | reverse complement strand
AGTCGGCTTGGATTTTTTTACGCTGATCGCTAAAAATCCAAGCCGACGGTAAACCTGTATTTAGTATTTTTTCGCGCAGCATTCGGCAAAAAATAGGGTAGAAGGGAATACGGGCGTGGAGTATCATCACGTCAACAGATTGGGGTGAGACATGACGGACTGGAATTTGGGCCAGACGATTTTGGATGATTACGTGGTGGACCGGGTGCTGGGCGAGGGCGGCATGGGCATCGTGTATCTGGTGCATAGCCGGACTAGCCAACGCCAGTTCGCTGTCAAACGCGCGACGGGGTTGAAGGAGTCCGACCGACGCAACTTTCTGTCCGAGCTGCAGACCTGGATTGATCTGCCGGAGCATCCGAATATCGTTCCATGCCGGTTCTTCCGCACCGTAGGCGACGAGGTGCTGATCTTTG
This sequence comes from uncultured Gammaproteobacteria bacterium, assembly GCA_964643015.1. Taxonomy (GTDB): domain Bacteria; phylum Patescibacteriota; class Patescibacteriia; order Patescibacteriales; family Patescibacteriaceae; genus UBA1359. Next base: position 3,120 of record CAZXQE010000071.1, on the reverse strand, counting down.
CCGAGTATGTCCAGGGTGGCAGTCTCAAGGAGTGGATTGACTCGAAGAAACTTTACGAAGGCGGCTCGCAGAGGGCGGTGGAACGTATCCTCGATATCTCAATCCAGTTCGCCTGGGGCCTGCACTGTATGCATGAACGGGGGGTGGTACACCAGGACGTGAAACCGGGCAATGTGCTGATGGTCTCTGACGGGGTTGCGGCGGTGCAGGGGGTGCGGCCCAAGGTGACCGACTTTGGCTTGGCAAGGGCGCGGGCTGCGGGTGGCGAACGCCTTGCGCCGGCGTCGGGCCGCAACATCTTGGTCAGCAGTGGCGGATACACGCCGGCGTACTGCTCTCCGGAGCAGGCCGACCGACGGCCGGTAACGCGGCAGACGGACATTTGGAGCTGGGGGGTGTCGGTGCTGGAGATGTTCACGGGGGAAGTGACGTGGATGTCCGGGCAATGGGCAGCCGATGTGCTCGAACAGTATCTGCAAACGGGCGAACCCGTTGAGGAGCTTCCGGCCATGCCGATCGGCCTTGCTGGAGTGCTGAGGCAATGTTTCCTCCCGCAACCTGCGGAACGGCCCGTTGATCTGGCCGAGGTTGTGGAAACCCTGAAGGTGGCCTATATCAATGTGACAGGCACCGACTACGACCGTGAGCTGAAGGCGAGCGTGCAGACGACTCCGTTTGAAGCGGGAATCGAGGAGCGCCGCCACTATGCGGGCGCTGCTTGGGCTGATCCGCAAAAGTGGCTTGAAAAGGGGCTGCGCGCGGCGGGGCGTGATTCCGCAGAAGCGGCGGCGATGCTGTCCCGGCGGGGAGTCACCCGGCGGGGTGAATTTGTTGCGGAACTGGCCGTCTATGACGAGGCCAAGCGGCTGTATCAGCAGTTGGTGCGGGACGGGCGAAAGGAGTTGGAGCGCGATTTGGCCGAACTTTGCTTCGATAAAGCTCTGATCCATCGGGCAGCGGCTGACGGACACGGCGCATTGGGGGAATACGATCAGTCGATTACGATCCTGGATCGGCTGGTCAATCAGGAAGACCGCCGCGAACTGGCCAATCGCTTGGCGAAGGTTTACATGAACAAGGCCCTAGCGGTCAGAGTTCTGGGCGACAATCGCGGGGCGGTAGCGCTCTACGGTCAGGCGATTGCGATCCTAGAGCGGTTGGTCAACCTGGAAGGCCACCGCGAGCTGGCCGATAACTTGGCAAGTGTCTATATGGGTAAGGCCAATGCGTTCAGAGATCTTGGCGACGAGCGCGGGGCTGTGACGCTGTACGATCAGGCGATTGCGATTCGGGAGCGGTTGGTCAACGTTGAAGGCCGCCTCAAACTGGCCGATAACTTGGCAAGGGTTTATATGGGCAAGGCCAATGCGGTCAGTGCTCTGGGCGACAAGCGGGGGGCGGTGGCGTTCTTCGATCAGGCGATTGCGATTCTGCGGCGGCTGGTGGAGCAGGAAGACCGCCGCGAGCTGGCCGGTGATTTGGCAAGTGTTTACATGAACAAGGCCGCCGCCGTCAGCGCACTGGGCGACAAGCGCGGGGCGGTGACGCTCTTCGATCATGCGATTGCGATCCGGGAGCGGTTGGTCAACCTGGAAGGCCGCCGCGAACTGGCCGATGACTTGGCAAGGGCCTACATGAACAAGGCCACCGCTGTCAGCGTTCTGGGCGACAAGCGCGGGGCGGTGGCGCTCTTCGATCAGGCGATTGCGATCATGGAGCGATTGGTCAACCTAGAAGGCCGCCGCGAACTGGCCCATGACTTGGCAATGCATTACACTAACAAGGCCTGCGCGGTCAGAGCTCTGGGCGACAATCGCGGGGCGGTGGCACTCTACGATCAGGCGATTGCGATCCGGGAGCGACTGGTCAACCAGGAAGGCCGCCGTGAACTGGCCCATGATTTGGCAAGGGTTTACACGAATAAGGCCGTCGCGGTCAGCGCACTGGGCGAGAATCGCGGGGCGGTGGAGCTTTACGATCTGGCGATTGCGATCCGGGAGCGGTTGGTCAACCAGGAAGGCCGCCGCGAACTGGCCCATGACTTGGCAAGGGTTTACACGAACAAGGCCAATGCGGTCAGCGATCTGGGCGACCATCGCGGGGCGGTTGAACTTTACGATCAGGCGATTGCGATCCAGGAGCGGTTGGTCAGCCAGGAAGGCCGCCGCGAACTGGCCGATGAACTAGCAAGGGTTTATACGAACAAGGCCAATGCGGTCAGCACTCTGGGCGACCATCGCGGGGCGGTGGCGCTCTACGGTCAGGCGATTGCGATCCTGGAGCGGTTGGTCAACCTAGAAGACCACCGCGAACTGGCTAATGACTTGGCGACAGTTTACTTTAACGAGGCTACCGAGGTCGGAGATCTGAGCGACAATCGCGGGGCTGTGGCGCTCTACGATCAGGCTATTGCGATCTGGGAGCGGTTGGTCAACCAGGAAGGCCGCCGCGAACTGGCGGGAGACTTGTCAAAGGCATACACGTATAAGGCCAGCGCGGTCAGCGCTCTGGGCGACCATCGCGGGGCGGTGGCGCTATACGACCAAAGCATTGCGATTCTTCGGCGGTTGGTGGAGCAGGAAGGACGCAACGACCTATCCGGTGATATGATGACAAACGAACTCTACCGCGCCGTGTCTTTGCAAGGCATGAGTCCCCTTTCCGTTGCCGAATGCCGACATGCGCAAGCTGCCTTCGCGGGGTTACGTTTCGAGAGCGAACGCACGGGGAGCGCGCACTTAAAAAATGTGCTGAGATGGGCGCAGGCGAAGCTCGACGGCGTTGTGTAAGCCGACTGTCGATTGGCTTTGGGCCTATCCAAAAGGGGTTATGATGATTATCACGTATAAGACAGCCGATTACGCTTCTTGCGGAGGACGACAGTCCTATGGCAACTGTCTGATTGGAAACAATCACTTAGTAAGAGGATGCGCGAGATGTGGCGCGGAAAAAACAGTCCGCCTGCCGACCATTAAGAAGAAGATACTCTATTTGGATCAGTGTTTCCTCTCTTCAATGTTTCGTGGCGACGATTATTATTAGGCAGAGGCAAGGTATTCTAGGCAATGAATCGACTCTACATTGTCGGAAACGGCTTCGACATCTATCACGGTATTCGAT
>CAZXQE010000070.1:0-3558 GCA_964643015.1 uncultured Gammaproteobacteria bacterium | reverse complement strand
AACGCTTTATCAGAATTGCAAAAACCCTTAGAAATAGAGAAAGATGGAATGGTTATTTACACATAAAAGCAATTCCAGGTGCAAGCGATCAATTGATTAATGAAGCAGCTCTCTATGCTGATAGAATCTCTGTAAACATCGAACTTCCAAGTGCACATAGTCTTTCTACGCGTGTATTATTCAGCGTTCGTTCCAGTTTCGACAGACCCGCGCGTTCCTTCTTTATCCGGACCGCCCCTTTTACGTGAGCATCGCTTGTATCAAGCTGACTGGCTTTTTAGATTTTACGGATTTCGTGCTGATGAAATTCTTGATAAAGGACATCCTAATCTCGATACTGATGTTGATCCAAAATGCAGTTGGGCAATTCGTCATCCTGAATATTTTCAGACTATGATGCAATGATTTTTGAATCGTCATCAAAGAGAGCTACAGGAGAAGCTCATCTATACAAAGGCATGGTTAGATTTTCGGAATTATACGATAACACTTATTATGCACCTATCAAACCTGAATGTAATATTCTGCCTCTTGTTGGAAATCATTTTTCAGCGCGTTTTAATACAATGAAACTTGTAATTCATGATGTAAAACGCAGTATGGCAATTTTATATGAACCTGGTACAAAATGGTTTATTGCAGAAAATTTCTTTTTAGATGCCAAGTTAGATGATATCATTTCAGATAAAGAAAAACAAATTCGAGCGATGTGGAAACTGTATCATACAACGATTGCAATAAAAGAGAGAACAAATCTGAAATGTCAGATGAATTTCATGCCTCGTCATTATTGGGAATACATTACTGAAATGACTGAACGCTGGAAAAAAGTATAAAAGGAAAAACTACGCGTCGCATGAGCCGCGAGCCATGAGGCGTAAGCTGGCGAAACGCCGATATTAATCTATATGCCCTATACATTCCGAAGGAATGACAGCGGCGATACTAATCTTTGAGCTCAATACGGGTTGGTTTTCCTTCCCTTACAATACTCTTCAACCGCTTCCCGGGTTGTCATCCAGTTGCGCTCAAATTTTACAGCCGGCAGCCTTCCTGTGTCATTATTTCCTCCTGCCCCTGTGAAAATCTCCTTGATTTGCTGTATTAAAAACCTTAATAAATAAAGCTGCTAAAAGAATTACTGCAAAAGTATCATAGCCTATGTTTACAAATATAGTTTTTTATGCTATATTTGTAAACACAAGGAGACAATATGAACCCTTTGGAAGATTTTGGAAAACGTTTAAAGAATGCCCGCATTATGAGGGGATTTTCAATGGACGAATTGTGCCTAAAAATAGATAATTCTCTTTCAAAAATGGCTATATCCAAATATGAAAACGGTAAAATAATGCCAAACAGCTCTGTTTTAATGTCTTTAGCTGAAGCGTTGAATGTCCCTGTAGATTATTTTTTTAGACCTTCCGTGTTTACTGTTGAATCTATTCATTTTAGAAAAAAATCCAGTCTGCCTCAGAAAAAGATTAGCAGTCTTAAAGAAGTAATTGCAGATTTTGCAGAACGCTACATCGAAATTGAGAGTATTTGTGCTGTTGATACCACTTTTACTCAAATTACTAATACTATTAAACAAAATGAAGATGTACGTAACGCAGCGCTTACATTTCGCCGTATCTGGAATTTAGGAGATGATGGAATTGTAAATATAATAGAGTTGCTGGAAGAACACGGTATTAAGGTTTTAGAAATTGAGGCACCTATTAATTTTGACGGATTAAGCACTATCATTAACGACAAACACCCTATTATTGTTCTTAATAAAGATTTTTGCTCAGAAAGAAAGCGATTCACTGCCTTACATGAACTTGGTCATATTGTACTGCAGTTTAATGAGTCATTTGATGAAAAAGAACAAGAATCTTTGTGTAATGCATTTGCCAATGAAATGCTCATACCACAAGCAGCTTTTATTAAACTTATAGGATCTTCCCGTCATGATATATCATACGTAGAGCTGCAGGCTGTTCAAAAACAATTTGGAATATCATGCGATGCGCTTATGTTTAAGGCAAAAGATGCTGGAATAATAAGCGAACAACGGTATCAGTATTACTGGATAGAAAAAAACAGGAATAGAGAATTTAAGGAGCTTGTAGAAAGCTCTCATTATCCTGCTGAAAAATCGATGCGCTTTGAAAGACTCGTGTATAGAGCTCTGAGTTATGCATTAATCAGCTACTCAAAGGCTTCCTCCCTTCTAAACAAAACTCTTGAAGAGGTACGAAAGGAAGCGGCATTGGTATGAAGAAACTGTATGTAGTGAGCGACACAAACATATTTTTAGATTTGATAACAATCGATATGCTCTCTGCATTTTTTTCTTTGGAATTTGAGTTTCATACAACCGACTTTGTTATTGCAGAGATAAAAGATAAAGATCAAAAAAAGAAAGTAGAAAAATATATTGATGATGGAAAGCTCATTGTAAAGCAGTTTGACAATACAGAAACTGCTGAACTAATTACTTCTTTTAGCAGTTATTCTTCTAAGATATCTATACAGGACTGTTCGGTATGGCTTTATGCAAAAAAGAAGTGCGCTCGATTATTAACAGGAGACCTACAGCTTAGAAAAATTGTTGAACAAGAAAAGACAGTACAAGTGAGTGGAATAATTTATGTATTTGACGAATTGATAAATCAAAATATAATTACAAAAATGCAGGCTTGTAAAAAACTCACAGAGCTCATGCTCATAAATTCCCGACTTCCCAACAGAACCTGCAGCGAAAGAATTACACTTTGGAGTAAAAACTATGGAAGTAAATAATACCATGCCGTACACCGTAAAAGACCTCATTGCAAGCCTTAATAAATTTCCTCAAGACCTCCCGGTTCTTGTTTCGGGTTATGAAAGCGGGTTTGAATGTTTTTATGAACCTGAAATTCTTGATTTAGTTTACAAACAGGATACTATGTATTACGATGGAGAGTATCAGCTGCCTTCAGAAGGAGAAATTTCTGACGTAAGCGCAGTTGTTCTACAGAGGATTATGAGAGATGATTGAAAAGGAAGTAAAAAAATTAGTGGCTTTTATAAAAACAGTTGACGAAGATAAACACTGCTGCTTTTGGGGATAACATAGAATTACATGATCATAATTACCGGATGCGATTCGGGCATTGGAAAAGAATTATATTCTCTTTACAAAGATGCAGATACTGATGTGATCGGAACTACTATACACAAAGATGATGAGCGTCTTTTCTACCTTAACTTTCTTTGTAAAGAAGTATTGTATTTTTTATTGATTCTGTAAAAAAGCAACACAAAAACGGGAAGAAGATTTCAAAGCTGTTTCTAAACGCAGGCTCAGCCTATGCCTGCCCAATAGAACACCTTGAAGAAAAAAAGTTTCGAGAAATTTTCGAAATAAACTTTTTCGCTAATGTTTTTCTTTTAAAAGAACTGATGTCCCTTCTAAGACATGATAAAACGAGGGTATGCATAATTTCTTCCTCTGCAGGACGCATAGCACCTCCATTTTTTTCATCTTACGCCTGTTCAAAATTTGCTGTTGAAGCACTGGGTGATTGT
>CAZXQE010000069.1:0-3617 GCA_964643015.1 uncultured Gammaproteobacteria bacterium | reverse complement strand
AGGGGAATTGCCTTTCATAAAATAACGCTTGGCACTACTGAGCCACGGCCCAGTATAATTAGCGTTCAATAATTCCTGCGGTGTTAACGGCTCACCAGCTATATTAATTATTGAAAACCACTCCAATCTCTGTTCTGGTGTTCCAGAGCAAACATAGACCTGTAATTTATAATTCAAAAAGTAGTCTTTTTTCTCTGGAGAAAGGTTGTCAAAATTTTTCGGTATTCCATCAATAACGATTGAGAACTCATTATTCGCATATTGACACAGACTTATGGTCCGCTGTTGACCGTCTATCAGCTCAAATTGATCTTCATCGGTTTTTGCCCAGTACATAACATTTAATGGAAATTCAGTGCTTGGGTATCCGCGCATAACTGTCCTAATTACTTCGTTACGCTGTTCTTCCTTATAAACAAATTCTCTTTGATAGGCTGGCCTAATGTTTAACTGTCCATTGTAACCCGCCACACCCTCCTCAGCACTATCTTTGTAGTTTTTGATAATTTCTTTTACAGTGATTGGCTTTAAATTTATTTTCATATTATTTTTGTAGTTCCTTATTTTTTATTAAAATTCTATAAAATGGACACTTTCCATCAATAGATAAATCTTTACCATCATTTCCTTTTCTTACGCCAACTATTTCAAATTGATCTGGATTATACTTATGTAAAAAAGTAATCGGTACACCCATAACGCCGTCGTAATCTATAGGAATATAATTTACAGAGCCGCGTCTATTACCCTTTTCGTCAACTACGCTAATATCGATAGCGTCGTAATTATCATATTTTGGAAATTCACCGGGCTTATATTTTTTATATAAAGTAATTTTTTCGTGACGCCTACCATGATCAAGATTTGTAAACCAGACTGGATTATTGACAAAAATATAGTGAGTACCATTCTCATCAACTTTATGTTTTGCATTTTCGTTAAAGGGATAATGATCTGGTACACTAAACCAACGATTTGAACCATTCATAGTTAAGCCCAGCCACATTTTATTCTCCATTAACAAGGGAATTATTTCCTTAACTGTAATAGATTTCTGATTTCCAATAATCAAAAACTTTTTCTTATATTCCATAAGTTGTACAACATATTCCTGAAATAGAGAGAACGGTGGGTTTGTTACCACAATATCTGCCTGTTTTAATAATTCAATACTCTCTGGGCTTCTAAAATCTCCATCGTCTTTGAGTGGCGACCATTCATTTTTTTTATTGGCTTTTAATTGTTTGGCAACATCGCGTAAATCAAATGCGCCGTCGCCGTCTAGATCCTTTACATCGTTGATAATGAATTTATTTGCATTTGTTTTTGGACGGCCTTTTGTCACGACAAGTGTCTTGTCGTCGCCAAATAAACCGAGTTGTGTATTAGCTATTGGCGATGGCTTAAAGCTTGTAGCTATCAATTTTTTCAACCCAAGGGTATTGAAATTTAAAGCAAAATATTTGAAAAAATTGCTCTCAAATGGATCATCGCAGTTGCAGTACACGACCTTATTTCGAAATTGATCTCTGTAGTGCCTAAGCTCTTTTTCAATATCAACCAGCTGAGTATAAAACTCGTCTTTCTTGGTATCTCTTGTGTCTGTAAGATTTCTTTTTGGCATAAATTTATTTCTCTAAATTTTTTCTTTCAACCTCATCAATTGACTTACCGACAGCATTTTTCCATTCATTCCAGCCATTTGCGGTTCGACCCATCACAAAACCAGCCGCAGTCGAAAGACTTGAAAAAGTAATTTTTTGTTGAACTTCAAAATATTTTCCTTTATCAATTATCGCACCCTCTTGTAATTTTTCTGATCTTAGATTTCGCAAGTAGTCATGAATACTTGGGGTATCCTCTTTGGCGACCTGTGATCCTTCGAGAACAATTATACCTTCGGCAGTATAAAATCCTTTCGCTTCTAATCCTTTTGTTTTAATGAAATACTTTTCAAATGTTTTATCCAAAATTGAAGCAATTTCATGGAATGTATAGCCGAGTGTCGATAAAACAAGTTTTATGTTTTGTTTGAATTCCTGCATTTCACTCTCGTCTTCCTCGGATAACTTAGATCCCTCTGGGGAATTACCATTATGAAGCTTGGCCCTATTTGCTTGTTTACATTCATCAACAAAAGATGCTTCCAAAAAACGAACATGAGCTTTTGATAAATTTTCATCTTTCGCTAGAAATACAACGCAAGTATTCCAAAAATCTTTTGATTGATGCTGGGGAATTCGTTTTTGAAAATTTTCAGCTTCTCCTATATAAACTTCTGGGCTAACTGATGTGCCACCAATTAAAAAATATAAACATTGTCTCCCTAGTTCTTCGCGCTTATTAACTACTTCGAGTTTATTTCTTGGTATAACAAAAGCCATCCCAGACCAGTTGCTTAATTGCACCTTCTTTGCACCTGTAGGATCGCCATCCAGCAAAAATAATTTTATTGTTTTTGGAGAAATACTTTTCATATTATTTAAACAATTCTGCCACCGGCACGCCGAGGGCTTTGGCTATTTTTTCTAATGTGTCCACAGTAGGATTCGGGCTTTCGCCTGTTTCTATCTTAACAACAGTATTTAACGCTAAATCAGCGTCTTTGGAGAGGCGATCTTGTGATATTCCTTTTTTGATTCGCAACTTGCGGATATTTTCGCTAACTGTATTTGCCATATTGGTTTGACTTTGATAAACTATTATAATACACTACTTATAGTGAGCGTATATCAACTTGCTTAATGTAATGGTATCAAAAATATTAAAATTTGGCAAACAAAAAGGGAGTTCCTTAGCGTTGCCCGCGCACGGGAGGGCTGGGGCAAGGGCAACATCTTCTTTGGCGGCGCATTTTGCGAAGCAAAATACGAAATTCGGCGGCGGCGGAAAAGCGAGGGCGGGCAAAAATTCCTTCCCCCCAACCCCCTTCCTTTTTGCCCGCCCGAGCTTAAAAGTTTTTCAAAATTCAGCGTTCGGATTTTCGCTAAAAAAAGTTCGGATTTCGTTCAGCGTTCGGAGCCAAATTGTATGTTGCGAGTTTGTTGCCTCGGCGCTTCGCGCCTCGGCAGGCAGATTGTATAGTATTTGCCAAGATTTTTTGGGTTCAATCGCCACCTTTTGCGAAAGCAAAACGCGGTTCGCCGTTGCGAAGCAACGGGCAAACGAAAGTTTGCAGCCAATCCTTTTTATTCCGCCGAAGACGAAGCAAAGCGATAATTTTTAATAGCTCAAAAGCGATATGAAATATTTTTTATACATTAGAAAATCAACAGACGAGGACGACAGACAAGTTTTGTCGTTGGAAGCGCAAGAAACAGAATTGAAAGAATTTGCCTTGCGGGAAAATCTTTTGATCGCCGCAACTTTTCGCGAATCGCAGACTGCCAAAGAGCCGGGCAGACCGATTTTCAACGATATGCTCAAACGAATGGAAAGTGGCGAAGCCGAGGGGATTTTAGCGTGGCATCCCGATAGATTGGCGAGAAACAGCATAGACGGCGGACGGATAATTTTCTTGATTGATACCGAAAAAATCAAAGCGCTAAAATCCCCGACATTTTGGTTTGAACCGACCCCGCAAGGCAAATTCATGTTGAATATCGCTTTTGGGCAAT
>CAZXQE010000068.1:0-3641 GCA_964643015.1 uncultured Gammaproteobacteria bacterium | reverse complement strand
CCGGGGTGAAATCCCGGTCGGTTGTGGCCAGATAGATGCGGGCGCCGGCGAGCTGATCGATGTGCTTCTCGAAAAGATCCAGCTCATAGAGACAGTGGGAACAGCGCAAGCTAAAGAGTATCACCAGGGTGTTTTGGGCTGGGGCAGGTCTGAGAGTGTCAGCGCCGTCCGAAGAGGCGAAGGCGATGGCGGGCATGCGCGCGCCAAGCGGCAGAGCCGGCGGCTTGAGGGCGGCGTAGAGCAGCCCAGCCAGCGCGGCGGCCAGGACCAGGGCGATCGCCAGGGTGGCGTAGCGCTTGGTTTTCATAATCTTCTCATGACAAATGGAACTGGCTTATAATGCAAATTCCCTTTTGACATATGTAATCAAGAGTATGAAAAAAAGCAATGTCCCCAGTATCGAAAGGATAATTGGAATTATCCCTTTTTCAAAACTCTTAGTCATGACCATTATTGAAAAGCCGGTCAGAAATAGTAGCAGGAAGAGTTTTGCAATTTTCATATGGCCTCCAGTTAAGAGAGGCGGCAGTCAATGACGTTTCTTCACAATCTTTCATCGATGAGTTCCCGCGAGTATCATTCGGGCATGACATCCTGACTTGGCAGGCTCATTCTATGATGACTTGGATGCTTTGACCGATCTCTTCTGCAGTACAGTTATCACTGCCACGAGTATTAAAATGATTAAAAACCCGGCGATAAAATCACGCCTGAACTGATCACCTTGTGAAAATTGTAATGCCAGTATCACCAGAGCCGCTGCGCCTAACAAATACTTCACTACTTTGTACATAGACTTAACTACCTTTCATTAAAGCGTTCAGCAAAGGTCTGACAATGGGGTTAACTTGTGTCGTAGAATTTGTATCGGGAACGGGACATTAGGTAAAACTTTTGATATTTTTCGCTTTATCGTTTAGAATTATAATTCTGAACAACAAGTGATCAATGTCATTCCGACAAATATTGTTAATCACCTTAAAGCCAAGACAGGGTAACAGATTTTTGTGGCGAATCAATGAAATGTTCATAAATCTCTTCAAGCTTGGAATTTGTGTCAGAAGGGATTGCTGAATTAGTCTCTGTACTCATTAAATCAAGACAACCCTTAAATACAATATTTCCTTTATCCATGATTACAACCTCATCGCAAAGTTTTTCTACGATGCTTAAAATATGTGAAGTAATTAGCACTGTTTTCCCCTTTTGTTTCATCAACAACAGATACTGGATGACAGTTTTGACAGAAGCGGGATCGATTCCCTCGAAGGGTTCATCAAGTGCTAAAAACAAAGGTGCATGAATAATCGATGCAGCAAGCGCTATCTTTTTTTTCATCCCTTTCGAGTATTTTTCTATATACTTATCCTTTTTATCAACTAAATCAAATAGAGCAATTAATTCATCTGTTCTTGAGATAATCTGTTCCTTCGGCAATTGATGCATCTGACCGCAGAAATGAAGATATTCTATCCCTGTAAGTTTCTCAAAATATATTGGTTGCTCCAAAAATATTCCGATATATCTTCTATGATCATAGCTGGCTTCTGTAATTATTTTTCCAAATAGAGATAACTCGCCTTTGTCTGGTTTCACCAAACCGGCAATATAATTTATCGTTGTTGTCTTTCCAGCACCATTAGGGCCGATAAGTCCCATTATTTGGCCAGTAGGAATATCCAAGTTAAGTTGATTTACTGCAACTATTTCGTTCCCATATTTTTTTGTAAAACCGGCTATTGATAGTGCAAGCATATGCCCTCCATTATGCAAGCTGCATTCTTTATGAAGTACTTGGCAGATTTTTTTACGGAGACTAGATAGGCAACAAATAGAAACACATAAAAAAGAGACGACACCAAGTCATTTCTCAGCATATTTGTTAGAAAAAACGCACTTATACTTGCAGTAATTATTAAAATAGTATGTATAACACCTATAATAAACCATTTGTTTTTCGAATGCATTTGAAACGTAATTCCACTGGTAAGATTGCCTAAGATAATAATAGGAATAAATGTCATCACAAAATACATATTTGCTGATTTTATTATGAATAAGGACTGGCTTCCGCTGGCCACGAGGATGCTCAATGCACAAAATGTTAAAATACCTTGATATAATAGCATTGTAACATTGTGGCTCAAAATGACCAGACGTTCTTTAACAGGGTAAAAACTGAAATAAGCAACGTTAAATTCTTTGGAATTAAAAATATTCATCAGGACGTTTTGGTTTGCAACAAGTAATATGATTACGATCAACTCGGGGGAAATTTGTTTGCAGATCTCTGGTTTAGTAATTGAAAAAGCTGCCCATCCTAATAAAGAAGGAACAAGATAAGGGTTACCTCGAGAAAGGGTTTTTAAAAAAACTCGAATAATCATTGACATAGTAATTATGTAATTATTCAATTAACGTGCCCTTATAAAGCGATAACCAACTGAGATACCCATAATAGTACAAAGAAAAAAGAAGCTGGTCGTGATAATTAGTAGTGTGCTTTGTCCAGCCAATTCTTGCGTTAAGGCATATCCAGGCCACCCGATTATTGGCGCATATGATAACACAGAAAGACTATTATTCGTTATCAGCAATATATAAACCATTAATAAAAATGGAAAAATCATGGGTGCATTATTCTTGTTTTTATTAATTAATTTGTCTAGGATCAAATAAGTATTTAAAAGCCATGTCTGCAAAAACAGGAAAAAAACCGTGAAAAGAATTATACTTTTTATTGTTAACATTATGCTGATTTTCGCGAAAGTAATTGATGCTATTAATAATGAAATTAAGTAAATAATATTTTTTTTATCACGAAGCATCAAGATCAATAGATACTGATACCGTTCTTTTCGTGATATTGGAAAGATGATTAATTGTTCTTGAAGAATTACTGTATTTCTATTGAATCTGAAGGTTAATATCAGTAATTCAAACATTACGTAAAGGAAGATAGTAGCATTGATCCCAATAATGATATTGGTATTAAAATTTGATTTTTCAAGTGCAGCAGCTATTGGTACTAATCCAATAAAAAGCGATATCAAAAAAATGGTAATTGGATATAGGGATTTAGTTGCCACTATCCTGGAACAAAGCAGATTATTAAATTCTATCAAAACATTAATACGTCCCAATCCCTTGCGATGATCAATTGATAGCATAAATGACCTCAATTTTAGTTCTGTCCAAGGGCGGGTGCATTGGAAAATCAATGTTCCCGCCCTTGGAGCAGTTCTGCATGTACTCTAGCAATTTTTATTCATTCCATCCACAGATGCAGCTAAACCCACAGTGCCAGTTGTCAACGCGACCCAACCTAGTGGTGTGACAATTGTTGCTAAGCCAACGGTAACGTCCACTACTGAGGCAAACATTCCAGCGGTAGAAAGTATGCATGAAAAAAGTCCACCGCCAGATATTTGTCCAAGAGTTTCGTTTTGAAGGATTGCCATATTTTGCCTCCTTTCGCGTATAAAACGTAAATGTTATTAGTTGAGAATTCCCTCCCCCCCGGCGTTCCGGAGACGCCGGGGGTATTTGTCAGCTGGCACCATGCCAGTGCAAATCAATTTGTGTCCTTATCCTTGGCTACACTCAGGTAGGGGCGAGATTCAGGGCCTACCCGTACATCC
>CAZXQE010000067.1:0-3660 GCA_964643015.1 uncultured Gammaproteobacteria bacterium | reverse complement strand
TGAACGGAGTGATTGTCATTGTATGTTTGCAGGGGAATACCGTTAACCGTAAGCATTCTGTTAATCAACCCTCCTGAGTAGTTTTTTATCATTTAATACGATGGAATAAGGTTAAATCCCCTTTTCTCAAAATCATTAGATACAGCTGTCAGCTTCTAAGGCTTAAAAATTGAACCGTCTCATTTCATTAAAATGTCATTAATTAAAAATATTTCTTGACAGCTTTTATTTGCCAATGTATTTTTGACACAATTACTTACCGGATAGACAAAATTAGAAATAGTGGTGTTAACTCAGGAGATAATCATGGTTATACTATACTATACTATACTATACGGGATCAGCTCGTTTAGAAGGAATTTATTTACAGGAACGCATAATAAATTCACTTAGCTTCCATTTTACCCAAAACTTTCTTTAAACAAAAAATTATAAATGGAGGAATAATGAAAAAGTCACTTATTACCCTTATGATCGTTGTATTTGCGATATGTTTACTTAGTGCAGATACAGTTACAGTACAGACTTCAAGAGATATCCCTGGTCAAATCCGTGGTTATGTATATCAATCCTATTACCCAAATGGTTCAACTAATCCACAATGGAGAGCTAAAAGCGGAGAAGCAGTGGTTGTTGTAATCAAACACCGAACTAATAGTTCCTTAGATGTTATAGAAACATTAGCAAGCGGATCAGATGGATTTTATACAACACCTGTTTCAGCTTACTATAACCCTGCTGACTATTCTAATGTTACAGTAACATGTCATGGAATTTCAAGAACAGAATCTGTTCAAAATGTAAATCGTTTTGATTTCTACATAGACCGAGAATTCTAACAAAATCGGCGGCCAGATAAATCTGGCCGCCTTTTTATAAGGAGTAATTCATGAAACAAATCATAATAGGTGTCGCTTGGATATTTCTATTTATTATCTCATTATCTGCAGAAATTACACAAATAAGCAATATCCGTCTTGATCGGCATATCGTAGATTATGATTCATACAATGGTGCCGTTAACATGCATAACAACCATTTATATGTTGAAAATAAAGGAAAGATTGAAGAATATAATATAATGTCTGACGGTAATCTGGAGAGAATCAGTTTTCTGGAAAAGGGTCAATTAACTGGAGTTACTTCATTTATTGAAGGTGATTCCCTTTATTACTTTGAGAGGGATGACAATAGTTACTTAATGTCAGTCATAGATATTTCTGTCAGCCCCATGAGATTTGTTGGCACTATTGATACAGAAATCAACAGATGGTATTCAATGACTAAAGCCATATACAAGCATTATATTTTATTGTCAGACAATGAACATGAAAAAATCAGAAAACTAAACAGATTTACATTAGACTACGAAGGGGAACATCAAAATATTTATGGCATCTTTACGGTTGTGGATTCTGTATTGATTTTATATGGTAGTATAAATAACGGGAATAACGAAATCTATAGTCTTCGTTTTTTCAATTTGAATCAGGAGAATATAAATTATCCGAATGGTTTCTTTCACGAGGAAGTATTATCAGATAACGAAGAGCTTGATATAGTCTATTTAAAACATAAAGATAATTTGCTATATGTTTTAGGTTTTGATTACATCAAGGTATTTGATATTCATAATATATCAAATCTGCATACAATTTATACACTACATAATTCTACTCCATCTTACTGGTTTTACTATACCGATGCATTACTGATTAATAATAAGCTTTTTACAGCAGATATAAATTCTCAGATAAAAGTCTATGATATTCAAAATTCTACTCTTGTTTATCAGGAACAAAATACAGGCAATATACAGTATGGGACATTCTGTCTTAATTATCCTTACTTATACAGTAATAATGATCATTTTTTGGCTCAATATCAAATAGAAGATAACATCCAATGCGTAAGAAAGTATGGGATTCATTACTTATATTCTGCTTATAAGGATAATTATGCAATGACATACGATCCGATCAATAAATACCTAAACTTTTACTCCATTTTCGATAACATGCATTTTTCGATATATAAAGAAGGAGTTGAAAGATTTTTAAACATTGATGTTTATGACGGAAAACTATATGTCAGACTAAAAATCAACGGTCAGACATTATTAGAGATTTATAGTATTTCAGAAAATCAGTTACAACTAATTAATACCATTACATTTGACACATACCCTCCCTCATGGTTTGATATTATTGGTAATTATATTTATTTTTATTGTTATACAGGGCAGAATTTCATTACCAGGGTTTATCGAATAGCAGAAAATGATATAGAATACCACTGCACATTCAACGGGTATCCACAAATAAGCTCTGGTTACATTAGCAATGAATACATTTATACTTATAATAATGGACATTTATCCTTCAGAGATATCAATGCCCCTGAAAATATTCTTTTTTCCTACCCTATTCAGGTTCCAAATAATTATGGGACTCATAGAGAAATTTCTATCAATCAGGATTATATGGCTTTGAGTGACCAATATGCATATCTAAAAATTTTTAATATGAATAACAACACGCTCATCCCCACCTTCTCAGCTAACTATCCGGAAAATTCTTCTCAGTTAACCCTTTATAATGAAATTCTAAGTATATACAATTCTGATTCTTCATCGCGAAGCATTTACTACACAGGAAACGGGGCATTAAATGAAATTGGTATATTTGAGTCGAGAGTATCTTCAAGCGACTATTACTACCCGGATCTTAACAAAATGATAAGCAGTTCTTCTTCCGGAATCAATCTCTACAGTTTTGATTATACTGTATCAACTGATGATCAGACACTTGCAAAACCAACAGTCATATCAGTCTATCCTAATCCATGCAGGTCAGACCTTGTAAAATTTTCAGTTACTAACAATACCAAAGTCAAAAACATCTCTGTCTATAACATAAAAGGACAATTAGTCAATAAATTAGGTAATGAAGCAAAACAAGGGAATGGCATTGAGTTTATCTGGGATAAAAAAGATATGAACGGTAAAACGGTATCAAGTGGTCTGTACCTTTACAGGGCAGATTCTGAACAGGGAATTATCTCAGGTAAAATGATGATATTAAAGTAATATTACAAAACATTACCATTTATTTCTTTGGGCTAAATCTCTTATTACCGGGATGATAAAGGGCGTGTTCTTCCTGTATAAACCTCAAATCCACATGTGTATAGATCTGAGTGGTTCGGATGGAAGAATGACCTAAGAGTTCCTGTACAATTCTCAGATTAGCACCCGACTCCAGTAAATGAGTTGCAAATGAATGTCTGATGGTATGCGGGCTGATTGTTTTCATGATTCCTGCCTGCATAACTAGTTTCTGTAATATCTTCCAGAAACCCATACGACTCATTTTATGACCATTATAATTTAAAAACAAAATATTAGTCTCTTCATTCTTTTTAAGCTCAGATCTGGCTCTTTTTTGATAGAATTCCACCCACTCTACTGCAGTCTCATTGATAGGAATAATTCGTTGCTTATTCCCTTTACCTGTTACTCTGATAATCTCATCATTAAACATCAGGTCAGTTGTTCTCATATTCAGCATTTCTGAGATACGAACACCTGTTGCATACATAAACTCCATTATCGCACGGTTTCTGACGCCTAATGGAGTATCTGTATCAATGCCATCAAGA
>CAZXQE010000066.1:0-3811 GCA_964643015.1 uncultured Gammaproteobacteria bacterium | reverse complement strand
ACCAGTTCTCCGCCATCAATAATTAAATCAGGCTTAATTTTACCCCAACCGTGCAAAGCTTGTTCGTAATTAACTACAGCCGGTTGACCAGATAAATTGGCACTAGTTGAGGCTAGCGGCTGGCCGACTAAACCAATCAACTCTTCTAGCCAATCAAGTTTTGGCCAACGAAGAGCAATAGTTTGACAACTATCGTTATTTTTTTGCTCAGTTGGACGACAATTCAAAATTAAAGTATTGGGACCAGGCCAATACTGTTTTAACTGCTGACAAAGTTCTTCACTTAAATCAGCGTATTGCCGAGCCATTTCCCAGCTATTAATTAGATAAATAAATGGCTTCTCTGGGTCTCGCTCTTTGATTTGATAAATCTTAGCAATGGCTGCTTGCTTATTTAGCAAACAACTCAATCCATAAATAGTATCGGTTGGCAATAAAACCACTTGACCCTCGAGTAAAGCAGCGGCAATTTGCGGTAATTTTTCCAACATAAAAAATTGGCACAGTCCACTCCTTGATATAGCCTACCAAAGAGCTTGCATTTGCTTTAAAACTACTGGCAATAACGGACTTAGAATCTTACCAATCGTCATTAAGTACGGAACAAAAATCGATTCACTCAATTGCTGACCAATGGCACTAGTAGTTGGTAGATAGCGGCTAAAGAAAAATAGTAATAAACCCCAAGTTAAGGCTGTTACTCCCAAATTTAAAACCGCCCCCAAAAGATGACTAAAAGTTTTCATCAGAGGAATAACCATAATTGATTCAATCATGCGGCCAACGGCCATAAAAATAATAGCCGCTACATTACTGGAGAGCAAAAACAATATAATAAAAATCGCCACTTTATTTACAAACCATGACTGCTGGAAATGACCAAATAGCCAATCATAAACCCAAAGATAATAATGACTAGCCACCCAAGCACCAACCACTAAACCAACCAAAGAGCCTAAGACGCGAAAAAGCCCTCGCCTAAGACCACTTAAAAAAGCCCAGCCTAAAACAACAGCAAAAAAGATATCAATGGCTAGCATAAAATTATATTATTGATTAAGTTTATCAATTCTTAAAAATAATGGCTCTGGCTTACCAGTTAAGGGCTGCTGGAAAAAATCAAGAATCTTCTCAGCTGTCGCCGGCAAAAATGGTCTTAGCGCTATTGTTGCTTCAATAAATTGCTCAACCATTGGCTTTAGGCAAATTTGCGCTTCAGTAAGTGGCAACTTCCAGGGTTGTTTTTCTGTTAGTTGGCCATCTAGAGAGCGGTAAACATTCCAAATTTCATTGATTGCCTGATTGAAGTGCCACTCTTTAATTAGCTGTTCAACTTTTGTGTTCAACTCACTTTTATCCCCTTTATTTACAAGGCTTAGCTCATACTTCCAAGCTAAATTACCTAAACGAGAAAAAAGATTTCCTAGACCATTGGCCAGATTAGCTTGATAGCTTTCCAAAAAACGTTCCTCAGTATAATCACCGTCTTCACGATCATTAATTTCAGCTAAGAGAAAATGTCTGACTGGCTCTGCACCATATTTTTCCACCAATTCTTTTGGTGAAACAACATTGCCCAAGCTCTTACTCATTTTCTGACCACCAGAGGTAATAAAACCATTAATAAATATCTGCTGACTATTTGGTATTCCGGCTGACAATAGCATTGCCTGCCACATCAAAGCTTGTGGTCGTAAATTATCTTTACCCGCAATCTGCAACCCTGGCCACCACTCGGCAAAATTAGCCTCTTGTTCTGGCCAACCTAAAGCTGAAATATAATTTACTAAAGCATCAAACCAAACATACATTACTTGATCTTCATCACCGGGCACTGGAATACCCCAAGGTAATTTACTAGCTAACCGAGAAATACTAAAATCTTGCAAACCATTAGCCACAAAATTTCTAATTTCTTTCAAGCGATTGTCCGGTACAACAAAATCATTTCGCTCATCATATAGTGCTAACAATTTATCTTGGTATTTTGATAAACGAAAAAAATAATTTTCTTCATCAATCAACTCTAAATCTTGGTTGGGGTGAAGCGGACAGCGTCCATTTTCAAGTTCCGAATCAGTTTTTTCCATCTCACAACCAACACAATATTTAACACTATACTGTTTTTTATAAATATCGCCATTGGCTTCACAACGACGCCAAAATTCCTGTGCGGCCGCTTGATGCTTAGCATCAGTTGTTCGAATAAAATTATCGTAACTTAGATTCAATAAATCCTTTAATTCCTTAAAACTAGTCGCCAACTTATCACAATATTCCTGCACACCAAGCCCTTGACTCTCCGCTTTACGCCAAATTTTTAAACCATGCTCATCGGTGCCAGTATTAAAAAAGACTTCATCGCCAGCTAGACGACGACTACGCGCCAGGGCGTCAGCTCGCACAATTTCCAAAGCAAAACCAATATGTGGTTCAGAATTGATATAAGGTAAAGTAGTTGTTAGATAAAACTTGGCCATAACTCTTATTTATTAAGCTAATTCTAGCATCGGTTATTAGTAAAATCAATTTCTTTGACCCAGTTGACCGCAAGCACCAATAACATCTTGGCCCAAGCTTAATCTTTCGGTTACGCTATAGCCTCGTCTTTTTAAAATATTAATAAAGTCACGACGATTATTAGCACGGCTAGGACGAAAATCACTCTCACCTGGATTATAGGTCAACAAATTAATAACAATTAAATTCTTGGGAAAATCATTTAAAAAATCAACTAATTTTTCCGCTTGGACTGAATTATCATTAACACCATCCAACATTAAATATTCAACCATAACGCGGCGATTGGTGATTTGCGCATATTCCAGCATAGCTTTTTTAACCTGTTCCAAATTATAGCGCTTATTAACTGGCATTAATCGATCGCGTAAACGGTTATCAGCTGCGTGAAGCGACCAAGCTAGTTTTATTTGTTGACCAAACTTAATTAACTGTTTAATCTCTGGCACCAAACCAACGGTTGAAATTGCCATATGACGCCAACCAATAGCAAAGGCTTCTGGGTTATGTAAAGTCTCAATTGCCTTTAGTACTGCAGCTAAATTAAGTAATGGTTCACCCATGCCCATAAAAACAACATTATCAACCTTTTCGCCCACCACTGCCAATTGCCTTTGCCACAACAACACCTGTTCCACTATTTCTTCAGCCGTTAAGTTGCGCCTAAAGCCAAGCTGACCAGTACTACAAAAAGAACACTGGAGCGGACAACCAACTTGTGAAGACAAACAAACTGTTCGACGACCATCAGCGTGACGCATCAAAACTGTTTCCACTATCTGGCCATCCGTTAATTCCAACCTCGCTTTAGCAGCTTGACCATCTTTTTGTTTTAAAATTTCAGCCTTAATTTCTAACGAACAATTATTAATCAGCCATTGACGGTCATTAGCCGATAAGGTAGTAACTGTTGACCAATCCGTTGCCAGTTGTTGAAAAACAGCCTTTTCTAATTGCCGACGACGAAAAGCTGGATGATTGCTAATAAAATCTTGCCAAGCTGACCAATTCATAGTTATTAAAATAGTTGTTCAAATTACCTAGTAATGGTATACTTTCAGCATCAAGAAAGCAAGCTTTGACTATGTTTTATCCATATCAAAGCCGATTAAAAAGATATGGTTAAAAAACGAAAAAACAGTTCCCTTGGCGATCAGCCAGGTTTAAATTATTTATCACTTGGTGGACCAACCTTAAGTGATGAAGCTAAAAAAAGCTTAACAGCTATTGTTTTAGCTCTACTAGCTGCCATTAGCTTGCTAAGTTTAGTTCAACCTGATGGACTAGTTGG
>CAZXQE010000065.1:2374-3858 GCA_964643015.1 uncultured Gammaproteobacteria bacterium | reverse complement strand
TCTCGGTGGGCGACGGCACGGACCTCAAGCTGAGCATTTCCGGCCTGCAGCAAGAAGGAGTCATAATCATCAATGACGAGGTAAAAGAGATCAATACCCAGCTCGAGGACTATACCGACCACGTTGAGGTCTTGGCGCGAAAAACAACCGTCGAGTTTATTTTTTCTGAAATAGACGATGCCGACCTTGACTTGATCAACGGCGCGACGATCAATGAGATTGAAGTCAAAACGTCCACTGGCGGGGCAAACAGCACGGGAATGGTTTTCAACATGGCCACCTGCGACTCAATGAAGGCGTTCGTTGATGGCCTCAAGACGCATGTGATCGCCACCAAGACATCGACAGGCAAAACACTGAACTATACCATCACTGACAACGCGGCAGCGTAGGAGCGTAGAAAATGGCTGATGTAGCTGTAAGGCCACTGTCAAAAAACAAAGTATTCTCCGGGCGGCTGGTATCTATCGCGGTTTATGATGATTCCGTTCCCGTCAAGTTTACCACCCTGAACATTACCACCCTTGCCGGCGAGACCGTGACCGCGACCGAGGAGGTCGTGGACTCTACTGTTGAGCTCGAGGATGGCACTGAAATCACAGAAAAAGCCGGCCGGCGGGTCACTGCCGAGGCGACCATTTCCGAGGTTTCCACTGACGACATGGCGCTGATCAACGCAGCGACCAAGATCGTATTTACCACCGCTACCGGCGGCACCGGGTCCGGCATGACGTTCACTATCGACGATCCTGATGTGATTTATTGCCAGCTCGAAGGGCTCAAAACCAAGATCACGGCTAAAAAGAGCACCGTCACCCCGACCCTCCCGTATGTGATTGCGGCGGTGTAATCCGTGGCGAATCCAAAAACAACATTCGAGTTTGACGGCGATATCAAAAAGGTTCTCGCCAAACTCGATGAGCTTGATGCCAAAATAGCCAAGACCGGCAAGAAAAGCGGTGCGGCTGGCAGCGATATGCTGTCCGGCTTTGAGGGCGCGGTGGCCGGCATTACAAAAGTAACGGCCGCCCTCGGTACCGCATATGCGGCGCTATCTACGGCGGGCAAGGCGATAGGCACGGCAGCCGAGTTTGAGCAGTTACAGACTCGGCTTGAAAATATGTACGGGTCAGTAGAAAAGGGCCGCGAAGCGTTCCAGAAATTTCAGGAGGTCGCAGCCACCACACCGTACAGCCTGCAGGGTGTGGTAGAGGCCGGCGCGTCGCTTAAGGCGTTCGGAGTGGATGCCGAAAAGATGATCAAGCCGGTATCAGACCTGGCGGCATTCATGGGCGTCGATGTAGTTGAGGCGGCTCAGGCGTTTGGGCGGGCAATGGCGGGTGGTGCAGGGGCCGCCGATATTTTGCGAGAGCGCGGAATCCTGCAGCTTGTAAAATCATTCAAGGGCATCGACGACCTGACCAAGCTTACCCTGCCGCAATTCCGCAAAGCCCTGATCGACACCATACAGAACCCGGCAGCCG
>CAZXQE010000065.1:0-2274 GCA_964643015.1 uncultured Gammaproteobacteria bacterium | reverse complement strand
ACCCTGCCGCAATTCCGCAAAGCCCTGATCGACACCATACAGAACCCGGCAGCCGGCATCGTTGGCGCTACCGATAAAATGTCAAAAACATTCAAGGGCGCCTACTCTAATATGCTGGATGCGGTTGATCAGCTGGCCAACGTGATGGGGAAAAAACTATTGCCGGCGGCCACATCAGTCATGCAAAGCATCTCGGGGATGGTCTCTGGTCTATTGCCGAAGCAGTCCGCACTCCTGCGCGAAAACAGCATTGAGTTTAACGCCTTGGCTTCAATGATCACCGATGTCAATACCGCTCAAGAGGTGCGCGCCCAGGCCATCACAGACATGCAGGCCAAATATGGCAGCTATATCGGCAACATCAATCTTGAAAAAACAAGTTTCGAGGATCTGCAAAGAGCCATAGCTGCCGCCAATGCGGAATTTGAGAAAAAGATCAAGATTCAGGCCGCTGAAGAATTATTATCCGCACAAATGGAAAAGCAGGTTGCCGCGCAAAAAAAGCTCTATGAGATGGAGCTTGATTATCGCAAAAGGCTCGCGACTAACGATTTTAGCGTTACCAATCAGGGCGGCGCCTACACGCCATCAGAATATATGAAGCAGGCAATGGAACAGGCGATAGGCGCGCAAGAGAAAAGACTTAAAGAGCTGGCCGCAGAATACAAGAACTTGTATGCCGTCATGGTTGATGGCGCAGGGATAGCCGCCGACTACAATAAAAAAGCCGCCGATGCCGTCACGGACGCCGTCACGCCAGACCCCACAAAGACCAAAAACGGAGGAGCGAAGGCCGGCAAGGCTGACGCTGACGCCTACCTGAGAGAATGGCGCGGCACATTCGCAACCGTCAAGGACATCAACGCGCCATTATGGGATGAAATGGTGAAGTGGTTTGACCGGGTAGACGCCGAGCGCGCCAAGATCGATCAAGGATTCAAACTGATCGGCGAGCAGACCGTGCCGGCCACAACCGAGGAGTTCAAAAAGTCCGCCGAGGAAACAACCGAGAATTTGCGCGGGCTTGAAAACCAGCTCGACAACATCGTCGGCGGGCTGGCCCGTGCGGGTGTAGCCGGCGAGAATATGGGCGAAGCGCTCAAGAAAGTCCTGCAGGATCTTATCGCCAAGGCCACGACGCTGGCCCTTGTATTCGGTATTATGCAGCTTATCCCAGGCGGGTCCGCGCTTACGGGCGGATTGGGCGGCTTTATGAGCAAGGGCTTTGGACTCGGCACGCTATTCGGCCCAAAGGCGAACCCATCCGCTGATGTTGTTTCCGGCGCCGCCACGCTGCAATCGGCGCAGCCGGTGGTAGTCCAGCTTACCAATGTGCTTGAAGGGCAAAAGTTTGTCGCTACCACCATCCGCTCTAATGAGGCCCGTCTTGGCGGGAGGCTGTTTTGAGCGTGTACGTAGTCATGGAGAAGATCACGCAGAGCGGCACCCGCAACGGGCTGCCGGTTCTGGCAGTGACGTCCAGACACAACATCACGCACTGCCTGACCTATGTCAGCAGCATCGATGATTTCATAGGTCTTGACGGAGACTTTGTTATTCCTGACTTTGAGTTCCGCGTAGACAACACTATAAACGGAGAGTATTTTCCGAACTATCCGGCATGCCGCAATTTCCAGGCATACTATGACAGCTACATCAAGGGCGACCGGGTGCATATTGACGTGCATTACGTGACCGCCACAAGCAATATATCAATATTTTACGGCGCACTGGAATCTGTGATACCGTCGATCAACTTTGAGACCGCAGAGCTGACGTTTCGCGCTATCCATATTATAAAGCGGGCACTGACAGAGCTCACCATGAGCTACTTGATCAGCAAGGATCCATATGCTGGAGACCGGCGCGGCTCGGTGTGGGAAAAATACTTTGATGTGGCCAACCTGCTGCCGACTGAGTACGGACTAAACCAGACTATTGATTACACCGGTCTGCCGGACTATTTGACCACAACCGGAGCGGGCAGCAAAAAAAACTACCAGTTATTGCGCATTCATAAGGCGAATCTCGAAAAGTATGATACGCAGCTTGATTTTTTGGGCGATTTTTTACGGGCGATGTCGTCTGTTATTGTCTGGCACAATAACAAGTTTAGCTGCTATTCTATTGGCAGCGTATGGACGGCCAACGCAACGGTTGCGCTTGATGCAGTATTAACCGAAATCAGCAGGTCTGAGCCGTGGGAGGATCACGCCGAAGATGTGACTGTTGATGCAGGCGACACCAAATTGAGCTACAAGGATTTTAAAAATA
>CAZXQE010000064.1:0-3972 GCA_964643015.1 uncultured Gammaproteobacteria bacterium | reverse complement strand
AAGATTGATTGAGCTAGATGGATTATTTAATAGACTTACTTCAGAACTTCAGGCTGGTGATGAATCTAGTAAAAAAGGTTTTTTTAAGAAATTTTTTACTTTTTTTAAAAAAGAACAAGCAAGAGATGAAAGTGATGTTGAGAAAATTAGTCGAAAAGAAGGCCAAGAATTAATTCAAATAAAAAATAAAATTGAAAATCACAAGAGTAAGTATGAAAATAATCTGGGTTTAGTTAAAGACATTCTTAGCGAAGAAGATAAAGTAATAATTGAACAGAACAAGGCACTTGAAGATAATATTCTTTCGGTAGAACAAGAAAATTGCCAGAATGCCTTGGATGATAGAAAGCTTGTATTGTTTGAAAAGTATAATTCAAGAAAAAAAAGTATCGAAACTTGTCTTATTGGATACAACGAAATAAATAGTATAACCAGTAAGACTAGAATGGAAACAGCAATTCAAGTTTTGCAAGCTGAAAGAGCGGTAAGAAACTTAAGTAATGATAAACAGGCTACGGAAACTTTAGAAGCATTAAGAACAACAATTGTTGAAAGATTATCTGATTTAAAAGAACAACAATTAAAAATAGATCATAGGTACAAATTAGTCCGCCAGAGGATTGTTAAGTTGCAAACCGATTATTTTGAAGCCAAGAATATGTTAAATAAGATTAATAATCTTGGCAAAACTACTCATGAAATAGCTAAGGAAATAAGGGATAATCGTGAGGAAGCTGAAAAATTTCGAAAGGAAAAAGAAGCAGAAAAGAAAGAAGAAGAAAAAAAAGAAGCCGAAAGAAAAGCTGCTGAAGCGGCGGCAGCAGCGGCTAAAGAAAATCAAGATAAGCAAGCAAAAGAATATGATAAAAATGAAGATGAGACTAAAGATGATCAAGTAACAACAGGAAATAAACAAGAGAGCCAAGATAATCAAAAAAAACAACCAGAAAATCAGGGAAATCAAAAAAAGGAAATTGATATTAAAGCTCTTGATGAATTTTTGTTAAAAAAGAAAAAATTTAATAAATGGAATGAGCTTATCAAGGGTCCTAAAAAGGATTTAAAAAATCAACAATTTTATGGAGATTTTTATAGTTTTGTAGAAAAAAGAATTCAAGGTAAAAAGTTTAAAATTGACGACTATGAGCCAGGCGGCATAGATGTTAGACAACTCATGATTGACTATATCATAGAAAAAAAGCCAGGAATAAATAAGGAAAAAGCAGAACGTATGGCTAATTTTAGATTAGATAAAATTCGTCAACGTGATTTATAATTTAAATTTCAATATGGACAATATTCAAGAAGCTGAGCAATTGCTGGCAGAGTTAAATGATCAAATTAAAGCCAATGAGCAAATTTTAGATCAAATTGACCAAGCTATAGCCGTTACTGATTACGATTATGCTCAAAGGCTAATTGCTGAGCAAAAAAAGTATTTAGAATCTCTAAAAAAAGAAGACCCTACAGTGTAGGGTCTTTGGTTTAATTTACAGTTTTCAGGCGCTCAAAGAGAGCCTGATCTCTTAATTTTCGAATGTTAAGCAGGTCGCAGATGACTTGCCAAACTCTCTTGGCATCTTTTTTGCATTTGAAGTATCTAACTCCCCAAGGGGAAAGAGGTACGATAGTGCCTAATTGCCGATGTTTGGCAATTTCGTTTTCAGCGCATTTATTGCAAAAAGGATAAGGTAGCGGCGTGTAGCCTTGGTGAGAATCACCTAAAGCCAAAATGACTTCAGCTGGTTGACCACAATCGCAAGAGAGGTTGTGGGAGAGTTTTTCCAGTTGTTCCACTAACCATAGGAGGTGGTTGTGGTATTCGTTTAAGTTGGAGGTTGATGAGATATTCTTTTCCAAAGCTTGTCTCATCAGAACTACTTTTGCCGGGTCATGGAGTAATAGGTACTCCAGGCTTTTTCCGGCATTGGGGCCGGATTTTAAAACATATAAACCATTGGGGGTCCACATAGAATTCGGCATAATTCCTCCTTTAAAGAACTGACCATAATTTAACACTTTCTTTGCTTTTGGTCAATAGTTGACCAGTCACCAAGAGCGCGGTATAATTTAGGCATACATCTAAATATTAACTTTATGTATTTAAACGAAATTTTAGGCGCCTTAACTGATCCTAGTCGTCGCAAGATTATCAAGCTTTTAAGTAAAAAAAGCTTAAATGCCGGACAGATTGGCAAGCATTTTGATATTACCGCACCATCACTATCTCATCACTTGGCAACTCTACGGCAGGCTGATTTAGTAGAGCAGGAAAGACAGGGACGTCAGCTGATTTACTCTCTAAAGCGACAAACTTTGGAAAAAACAGCTGAACAAATTTTAAATTTAATCAAGATTAAATAACACACGATCTATGAATAAAAAAAATTTAACAATTATTGTTTTAATTTTGGTAATTGCTGCCGCTGGTTGGTGGTTTTTGAACTACAGTTCCTGGGCTCAAGAAAAAAAATTAGCCAAAGTTATTAATCAGGAACTGTCTGGTGTAGCTATTGAAAAAGAGCCAGTTGGTGGAGAGGAAACTATTGCTGGAACTTGGAAGTTGGTTTCTTTGGTTAAAAATAATGAGATGATCGATTTGCTTAATTATGATAGCCAAATAGCTTTTACGGGTGATGTTATTAGTGGCAAAATTTGTAATAATTTAAACGGTCAATTTACCGTTGTTGAGGGTAATAATCTTGTTGCTAATGGTTCTATTATGCAGACTAAGATGGCTTGTGAAGCTAATTTGATGGAGGTTGAAAATATTATTTTAAGTGGTTTAGAAAAGGGTATTGGCTATGGTTTAAGCGCCAATACAATGACTTTAACTGGTGGTAGTGGTGAAGTTATTGGTTTGGTTAAAGCTGAATAAAATTAAATTTACTAAATAAAAAAGACCCCGTCGGGGTCTTTTTTATTTTTTTATAAAGTTTCAACCGAAATTAATTCTTCAGCATTCAGATCTTTTTGTGGCTGACGATCGACAGCCACGAATTTTTTCATAATCCCAAAAGCAGCCATGAGTAAAATAATACTAACTAAAAAAGTTGAAGATTGATAATAATTATAAATAAAACCAGCTAGTAACGGTCCGACAATAGCGGCGGCTGATTGAACTGATGAGGTGACGCCAAGTATTTCACCACGTTTATTCTGGTCAGCTAATCCGGCAATGCGACTAGCAATGACAACATGTAAGGCTGATTGACTAATAACCATTAAAAACAAGGCAATAATTAAAGTAGTAATGTGGCCAAAAAATAACAAAAGATGAGAGAGGGCCAAAACCAAGAACATCCAAATTTCTAATTTGGCTTCAGAAAATCTTTTGAGCCAGAACTTTTTTAGTAAAAAACCTTGGTTCACAGCCATCATAACTCCGGTGGCGGTCATAACATAGCCAACCATGGCGGTTTGAAAACCAAAATTATCATAAAGATATAGGGCAAAAATAGCTTGCTGCATAGCTACGGCAGCGTTAAACAAAAAGATGATTAAATAACGAAGACGTAATTTTTTATCTAGGACGGCTGCTTTTAAAGCTATGAAAGGGTTTAGCGATATTTTATTATTACTTTTTTGTTTATTGGATTCTGGTAGAAAAAAGAAAGTCGCCACAGTATTAAAAGCTGCCAAGAATCCGACAAAATAAAAAGGGGCGGCAGCGCCAAGGTTGGCCAGTAAGCCGCCAATCATTGGTCCAAAAATAAAACCTAAGCCAAAGATAGCGCCAATTAAACCCATATTAGCGGTTCTTTCTTGATCGTTATGGGAAATGTTGGTTAAGTAACTTTGGGCAATTGGATAGTTACCAGCAGCTAGACCATCAATAATTCGACCAAGGAATAAAAAAACAATACTTTTAGCACTGGCAAAAACAAACCAACCAATTGCTGTGCTAAGTAAGCTAATAACTAAAATCGGCCGACGACCAAATCGATCCGATAAAGAACCGAGTAAGGGGGC
>CAZXQE010000063.1:0-4066 GCA_964643015.1 uncultured Gammaproteobacteria bacterium | reverse complement strand
ACCATTATAACGATTCATATCATTATCTCGTAATTCGTGGGCCTCATGAATACCAGTCGATGCTCCTGATGGAACGCTCGCCTTAGCGATTAAACCGTTGTCTAAAGTTACCTTAGCTTCAACAGTTGGATTGCCACGAGAATCTAAAATCTCTCGAGCCGTCAGTTGGACAATTTTTGCCATACAGTTTTTCTATATTAATAATTAAAAGACTATTCCATTAAACCAGCTAGACCCGGCATAGTTTCATCACCAAGAAAAGCTAACATTGCTCCACCAGCTGTTGAAACCCAATCAACATAACCAGCCATACCTGTCATTTGTAGAGCCGCTACTGTTTCTCCTCCGCCAACTAAACCAAAAGCGACACCACGTGACTGCCAAGCGATTTCTCGAGCGATAAACAATGTTCCATTTTTATAATGTTCATCTTCAAACTTACCCATTGGACCATTCCAAACAATAGTTTTGGCCTGCTTAATCTGCCGACTAAACTCTTGAATAGTGGCTGGACCAATATCTAATATTCTTTCATTATCTTTAACCTCTTTAGCTAAGCGCCAAGCTGGTAAACCAGCAGCATCAGCTACAATAACATCAGTTGGAATAATTATTTTATCAGTAAATTCTTTACTCAATTTTTTAGCCAGATCAATACTTTCTTGGTCAACTAATGACTGACCAACATTATAACCTTGTGCTGCTAAAAAATTGTTAGCTAGCCCTCCACCAATTAAAATCTTCTCAGCTTTTTGCCCTAAATTTTTAATTAAACTAACCTTGGTGCTAACTTTAGACCCTCCCAAAACAGCAATCATTGGCTGTTCTGGTTGTAATGATTTTGATAAATTAGCCACCTCTTTGGCAAGTAACGGTCCAGCAAAGCTTGGTAAAAAGCTCTTAATTGCTGAAACTGAAGCTTGCTCTCGATGGCTAACGGCAAAGGCATCATTAATATATAAATCAGCTAAACTGGCTAATTGTTTAGCAAATTCAGTATCGTTAGTTAATTCTCCTGGCCAAAAACGAAGATTATCTAAAACAACAATTTTCTCTTTAGTCTGTTCAATTTCTTTTTTAAGTTTTATTAAATCTTGCCCTGGCAAAAACTTAACCTTTTCTTCCAAAAGTTTAGCTAAGCGTTCGGCCACCGGCTTTAAACCATACTTCTCTAAAGCTCCAGCCACTAATTGACCGTCAACTATCGGCTCACCTAAATGACTGGCTATAATAATTTTATCGGCTTGACCGACTAGGTCTTGAATTGTTTTTAAAGCTGCCTTAATTTTATAATCCTCAGTTATTTGTCCCTCTTGCATAGGAACATTAAGGTCTAGGCGTAAAAATATTTTTTGTGGCGCCAAGGAAGCTAACTCCAGAGTTTGCTTAATTTTCATAAAAAAATTTAAAATTGACAATTAACCTGGCGATTTTGACTTTCTCTTTGAATAACCATCACCGCTCGTCCACCAATTTGATAGCTTTGCAAAATTTCATTTAAAGTAATTTCGCCATTAAGACTAATTTCATCAACACTTAAAATAATATCACCCTTTTTAATACCAGCCTTTTCAGCCACACTTTCTTCTTTAACTTCATTCACCAATAAGCCGTTTTTATCAGCTGATAAATAATTTAAGTCAATATACTCTAGTCCTAAATCAATTCTCTTAAAGCTATTTTTAGCTAATAGTCCTGTTAAACCAGATTTAACGTAATTAACTGGAATGAATTTATTTTGGCCATTAGTTAAGCCAAATAAATCACCTTGGCCATTAAAAACAGCGGCATTAGCCCAAGAACTAGAAAACTGCCACCGTGACAATAAATCACTGGCATCAATAATTATTTCATCACTACTTTGATTAACTCTTTCTAACCACATTGCCTTGAGACCACCACGACTATCCAGGCCATAAAATAATTGCCCAGGACGACTCCAGCCACCTTCACCCAATTTAACCGAGGTTAAATTACTAGCCTGATCTAAGCGGTAGAAAAATAAACCAGTTACTGGATCAACAACTTTAGTTTTAATTTTGTAACTACGATTATTATGACTAATTGCAATAATGTCATTTAAATCCTTTAGTTCGCTGGAACTAACTAACCAACCATCATTAGTCACCACCCAAGCGCTAGCTAATGGCTGATTTAAATTATACAAACTGCTTTTTAAGGTAGTACTGACTACTTTAGTTTTTTCAAAAAATTTAATAACACTATTTTCTAAAGTTGGTTGCAAACTAGCTGCTTCATTATAATCAATCGCTATTTTTTTAATCTTGCTTTCTTTTTCATGAATAGCCATTGGCCAACCAGTAACACTTTGGCCAGACAAAACATTGGCCGTAATAAAATTAGCTTGTTCTAGGGTAAAATAATATTTAATTAAAACAATCGCCAGTCCTAAGTTAATAATAATAGTTAATATCCACCAAATTAATGATGAGGAAACTTTCTTGTGACTAATTGATAAATTCATAAAATTACAGTTATTAAAACCACTTAGCTGTCGATAAAACTAAAATTAAGCTAATAATTATTATTAAAAATTGATATCGTAATCTTTTGGCTGTATTGATTTTCAATAAGCTTGTCCGACCAACTTGGCTAGTTAAATAGTAAGCAACCAATAACAAATAGCCTTGAATTAAATTAGAACTCGGTAAAAAATAAATAGCCAAAAATAATTGCCCACCAACTAACCAGTTAGCCAAAATCATTGGCCAATGATCAGGCAGCAATAATTCGGCCACTCGATAATCCAACCACAGCATTATGGCTGATAGTAGCAACCAAATCAACCAAGGCCAAAGAATTGGCCAAGCTAAAAAAGATTGCCAGCCATATAAAGTTGCTGCCACTAACCAAACACTAATTAAATTAATGGCGTTGACTAGCCGCCACCAGGCAGTAGTCTGATTTTCTAACCAAGCGGCTTTACCACGATGCCAATAACAAAACTGCAACACAGCGGCAACAATAATCAAAACTTGTCGAATTAATTGACCATTAACAATAGTTAAAAATCCTGACCAAGCTAAAAAATTAATTGCTGGAATCAAGCCAGCCATAAAACGATAGCCCGACTTTTTTCCATTCAAAGACAGCCAGGCCGAAGTCAATAACAAGACTCCGACCGTGGCCACCAACCAGTATATATAACCTATTTGCCAACCGATTAACTCTAAAGAAATTAAAGTTAATAGACTTAAAATAATGGCTTTTCGACTGGTATTAAAAATCATGTTATTTTTTAGCCAAACCTTCCAAGGCTCTTAAGACTTCCACTGGAATTGCAAAGACAACAGTATTAGATTGATCAGATGAAATGTCATTAATTGATTGCAAGGTTCTCAAATGTAAAGCACCTGGAGCAGCCGCTAAAGTCTGAGCGGCTTTAGCCATATTTTCGGCAGCGGCAACTTCACCTTCAGAGTTAATAATAACCGCCCGTTTTTCTCGCTCCGCCTCAGCTTGTTTAGCAATTGTTCGCTCCATAGTTGGTGGCAAACTAATATCTTTCAATTCAACATTATTAACCTTGAGACCCCAGTCATCAGTCTCAATATCAACAATTTCTCTAATTCGATCGGCAATCTTTTCCCGATTAGCTAAAAGCTCATCTAAAGTAACTTCACCAACAATATTACGCATCGTAGTTTGCGCATATTGACTAATAGCATAATAAAAATTCTCCACTTCAATCACTGCTTTGGCGGCATCAAAAACTTTATAATAAAGAACGGCATTAACAATTACTGAAACATTGTCTTTAGTAATTGCTTTTTGATCAGGCACATCAACCGCCTTAACGCGCATATCAACCTTTTGATAACCTTGAAAAATCGGAATAACTAAACGCCAACCTGGCTCTAGAATCTTAGAAAAACGACCCATGGTAAATAAAATACCACGTTGATATTGATTAATTTGCCTCAAACTAGCTAAAACTAAAATTAAGACAATAACACCAAGAGTAACTTCCATAAATTTTTATTTAACTTATTTTAAATATTTTGTTTTAACGCCAATAAGAAGCGCCAGTCTCACCAGATTGATA
>CAZXQE010000062.1:0-4144 GCA_964643015.1 uncultured Gammaproteobacteria bacterium | reverse complement strand
CGGTTTAGTTGGCCAATGATTAAGGCTCAAAGCTAGTGCTAAAAATAAAGCTAAACCTAAATAAGCTTTCCAACGAGGCCAGCGCCAATTTAAAATAATGACAATTAGCCATAAAACAAAAGGCAGTAGCAAAGCAAGCTGCCACCATAATCCCATGTCACCTAAAATTAGCCAAAAACTATGGGCGGCTGAAAATTCACTCGGCATTAGCGGCCAGCCCCAAAAACGCAGTTTAACAATTTGGCTACCATAAAAAATAATGGCCAAAATAAATTGCTCAGCGATTAGCCAACCACGGCGGCGACTAAAAGGCCAACGAATAGTTGTAAAAATAAATAAAAACAAGAGGTCAGCCAAATACGACCAACGAGTTAAGCCTAGCCCAGTCAAATGAAAAGTGGCTAGATGGCCAGAAATCGACCAAATTGCAGCAGTAATCAATAACAATATTTTCATGATCACCTAATTAAAAACAAGCCTAGGGACGGCTTGTCAAAATGGAGCCGTCGTCGGGATTCGAACCCGAGACCTTTTCCTTACCATGGAAACGCTCTACCAACTGAGCTACGACGGCGATATTTATAATTGACGGATCTGCTCCTGATAATCAGCCAGGCTGGCGTTAGCCGGATCAACCTCAGCTAAAGTATCGAAAATAGTTACCGCGGTAACGCGATCCTTTTTCATTATACTAATTTCCAACATAGTGTCAAGATAACGCGGATTCTTTGGTTCCAACTTTAAAGCCGCCTTTAAATACTCCTCGGCTTGATCTAAATGCTCGTTCCGCAAGCAAAGTTGCCCGAGTGAACATTGATATTCAGTTAACTGACGACAAGCTTCGTGAGCTTCATCTTCACGGCCACGCGATAAATCAGCTCGATATTTCTGATCTAGGCGCTTGACCACATAAGACCAAGTTTCCTCAGCTTCTAAATATTTTTTTTGCTCTTCGTAAATCTCAGCCAACACAACAAAGCTTTCAATCTGGCTCTTATCTAACTCCAAAGACTCAACAGCTAAACGCTCCGCTTTAGCTAAGTCACCTTTTTTATAAGTCTCCTCGGCTTCAGCCACCAACTGTTTGGCCTTTTGCCAATTTAAGCCACGATTTTGCAAACGAGCCCGCCAATGTTGGCGATCAATTCTATGCAAATGACCATAAATTTGCCAAAACAAATCCTTGATCCGTTTATATAGCGGCGTCAGAACACTTTGCCACCACCAACTTTTTTCAGCCAATTGACGTCGAATTCGATCATCAATAATAGCTTGTTTTTTGGCCGCTTCTTTTTCAGCTGGTAAATTATCAACATCAATATTGGCGAGCACTGGCATTTTATGACAAAAAACCCAGCAAATAACCGCCAAGGCAATAATTAAAGCAATAACACTCAGCCAAATAAGCAACATATTTAAGCGTTAACAATTTGCGCAAAACTAGACGCCGTCAAGCTAGCACCGCCCACCAATAAGCCATCGATATTGGGCATAGCCAGCAAATTAACGGCATTGTCTGGTTTAGCGCTACCACCATAAAGAATCTGGCAACTAGCAATTCCTAAACCAGCAACCACCTGACGAATAAATTGATGCATCGCTTCAGCTTGTTCAGGTGTGCTTGTCTCCCCAGTGCCAATGGCCCAAATTGGCTCATAAGCAATAACTAGGCGCTGTAAAGCCAATTGATTTAAGTTAGCCAAAGCAGCTCGCAGTTGTTTTTCCACCCAAACCTCAGCCTGTCCAGCCTGACGAGTAGCTAAATCTTCGCCAACACAAATAATCGGTATTATCTGGCTACGCTCTAAAACAGCCTGGACTTTATCATGGACAATCTGATCAGTTTCCGCTAAATACTGCCGCCGCTCGCTATGACCTAAAATAATATAACGACAACCAGCTTCCACTAAGCTTTCTAAACTAGTTTCACCAGTAAGCGCCCCAGGCAAAGCTGCGGCTACATTTTGTGACCCCACAGCTACTGCACTAGTAGCTAAAATTTCGGCCACTTGGGCTACAGCTACAGGGCTTGGACAGACAACAGCCTGACGATTAGCAGGCACAGCTAGGCTTTTTAGTTCTTGCGCCAAAGCTAGGCTAGCTTGATAACCCAAAGACATTTTCCAATTACCAACAATTAATTTCTCCATATATTTATAGTTTATCACAAATAAAGGATTTAGCTAGAACTAATAATATTTTTTAGTAGCATAATTAATCAAATCCTTGGTCAAAGAAAATCTAGTTTCTTTGGCTTGGGCTCCCAAAATAACGCTAACCACGGTCTGACCTTGTTTATCTTGCCAGAGTGCGGCAAAGCAATAACCCGCCTCATCAATATAGCCGGTCTTACCGCCAACAATTTCCCAGCCATCTGGCAAAGTCGCTGCCCCACGAACAAAGGCATCAGTATTAGTCACCTGCTGGCTACGCCCCTGAGCAGTCTTAATTTCATAGCGAGCTAGCAACGCCACTTCACGAACCTTTTCTTGACTTAAGGCTTCGCGGGCAATCATGGCGATTGCCTCAGCACTAGCTTGATTTTTAGTACTAAGACCAGTTGGTTCATCTAGCGACAAATCTTTAATCTTCAAGCGCTCAGCTAAGGTCAACACTTTTTGCCGATAGGCTTCATCATCAAGGCCAACCGCTCGGACCAAAGCTTGAGTGGCTGTATTATCAGAAGCCATCAAGCTCAAGTGCCACAAATCATTAATACTTATTTCTTCGCCCGGATAAATATAGGCTACATTGCCATAGCGCTCATCTTCGTTTTTCAGCTTATATTTTTTTTGCCAATCCGGCTTTTCAGCTAAAACTACCAAAGCTGTCACCATTTTACTCAAGCTGGCAATCGGCCGCAAACGTCGGCTATCCTGACTAACTAAAACTCCTTTATCTGGCGACCAGACAATTGTGCTACTGGCAGGCCAAACTTGAAAATTTGGCCAAGTCAAAGTTGAGGTTGCCTTAGTAATTATTGGCGCTGCCGGCTGGCTAGCTGACCACCAACCAGCCCCCAACCACAAAGAGAGATTAAATAGTAAAATTATTGTTAAACGCTGCTTGGACATTAAAACTACTTAACCATCACTGGCTCAGCCATAGTCTTGGGATCAGTCCAGATAGCCTGGTCTAAACACTGCCAACCAGCCTTGTGAGGCCATCTTTCCAAACCAATAGTTCGCACACCATTTTCTTCTTGATTACTAGTTCGCCAAGTAGCACAAAGTTGATATTTACCATTTTCACCTGGCTTATAAACAATTTCTTGGCCATCGCTAGCTTTTAGCGATTTACGATCAAGAAAATAAGGGCTAGCAATTAATTCATCTAGTTTGGCTGGCAATTTTTTATTTCTTTCATAGTAAGTACCCAAAATACTATCAATTTGATAAAAATTACTGACCAAGCGATCATCAAAGCGACGATCACGAGCTTGTTTTGGACTTTCAGCAATCATCAAACCGCCAACAAATACCGCTAATAAAATTGCAGCAATTGGCCAAGCAAATAATTTCAAATTTCGTCGATCTTTTTTATTTTCTGGGTCGCGACGTAAATCATAACGATAAAACAAAAAGATTGTCGCTGAAATTGCAATCGCTACGCCTGATTTAGCTAAAAATTGGCCAGTTAATTCACCATCCAAATAACGATAAAATAGAGCGATTAACCAACCCAGCATCACAACGGCCGCTACTAACAAGGTAAAATAAATCAACCAGCGGCGCAAATCAGCTTTACGTTCTAGCTCTTTTTTAGCTAAACCACGATTAATTTGATACATAGTCCAGAAATAAACTGGCACGGCAATCAACAACGATGATAGCGCAAATTTCAAACTACCCGAAGTATAACTAACAGTATAGCCAGTTAGTGGATCAGGTAGCCATTTATTAATCAATTGAAAAGCCACCATCCCGGCTGGCAAAGCAGTAAACAGTAACGAAATCAAAGACAGCAAATAAAAAAAGCTGAACTTTGGTGATTGATTGTTCTCTGACATATAGTTGGTTAATTAATTAATAATATTTTTCTTCATCAACGGATTGAGTCTAGTAATTACTTCATAGCAGCTAGTATCAATTAAGCTGGCAATTTCATCAGCGGTAATTTCTTGCTCACCGTCTCGGCCAAGTAA
>CAZXQE010000061.1:0-4192 GCA_964643015.1 uncultured Gammaproteobacteria bacterium | reverse complement strand
GAATTAGGGTTTTGAATAATCCAATTGGTGAATTTCCTTTGGGGCAAAGGCAGCCGCAAAATTATTTTCTTTATGCTGGCCGCTTGTCAGCTGAAAAGGGTATTGAAGTTTTATTACATGGTCTGGCTGAAACCAATTATCGTCTTAAAATTGCTGGCAGTGGTCCGCTGGAGGTTAATTTAAAATTATTAGTTAATCAATTAGGACTAGAAAGCCAAGTTGAATTTTTAGGTTTTCAAAATAATCGTCAATTAGCTAAGTTGATTGATGGAGCTACGGCTTTGGTAGCACCGTCAATTTGGTATGAAAATATGCCACTTAGTGTTTTAGAGTCTTTGGGGCGTGGTTGTCCAGTGGTAGCTAGTCGAATAGGTGGACTGCCAGAGGTGATTCAAGATGGTGTTAATGGTTGGTTATTTGAAGTAAACAATAGTGATCAACTAGCTACTGTTTTAACTAAAGCTATGGAAACTAATTGGTTAGAAATTAGTCACCAAGCTAAACAATCAGTAGTTCAATTTAATTGGGAGAGTCATTTAACAGAAATCGAAAAAATTTACCAAGAAGTAATTAGTTAGATTGATGTCTAAAATTGTCGTAACAATTTTTTTATTATTAAGCTTAGTCTGGCCAAGATGTTTGGTTCAGGCAGCTGAGTTGTCGACTAGTTATCCACGGTTAGCTAACTATTATTTAAAGTATTACGGTAATGTCGGAGTCTCCGATCTAGAAGGTTTAAAAAAATGGGATTTGCTTATTTTGCCCAATGATTATCAATGGGCTTTTCCAGATTTTTTTGCCAGTTATAAAAAAGCTAAACCTCAGGGTTTAGTTTTAGCTTATGTTTATCCTTCAATGGCGATGTCGAGTAATATTAATCAGTTGTGGCGAATAGCTGAAGAAAAAGATTTGTGGCTTAGGGACGCCCGAGGTAACCGAATTGAGATGTGGCCAGGTCTTTATGCTATTAATATTACTAAAAGCGAGTGGCAAAATATTAATGTTAATTTTTTATGTAATGACTTGGCTTGGGATAAATGGGATGGTTTGATGTTTGACACGGTTGACGCTGGGGTTAGTCGTTTTAATAAGAATGGTATTGATATCGATGGTGATCGACAGGCTGATTCGATTGATAAAATGGATAGTGCTTGGCGTCAAGGAATGACTAATTTATTTAAAAAAACGCGTGATAATTTGGGTTCTAAAAAAATTATTTTAATTAATGGTAATTCGCTTTCTAGTTATCAACCCAAAATAAACGGTCGAATGTTTGAAACTTTTCCGGCCTATTGGGAGGGTAACGGTAGTTGGTCGGCTTCAATGGAATATTATCTAAATAAATTACCACAGCAGAATTATACACCACGAATCTATGTGATTAATGGTAACACTAATAATAATGGTAATAAAAATAATTACCAGAAAATGCGTTTTGGTTTAACTAGTACTTTGCTCGGTAATGGTTTCTTCTCTTTTGATTATGGTGAAGAATCACATGAGCAATTATGGTGGTATGATGAATACTCGGTTAAACTAGGACAACCAATTTCTAAGGCCTATAATCTTTTAGCGATTAATAATAGCAAGATTCAGGCTGGCCTCTGGCGGCGTGATTTTGAAAATGGAGTTATTGTAGTTAATTCAACCAATAAGCGTCAGATTTATTCTTTAAAAAATGAGGAACTGGAAAAAATTCGTGGAACTCAGGCGCCGTTAGTTAATAATGGACAGATTGTTAATTATTTAGCTTTGGAACCAAATGATGGTTTAGTTTTCTTGAAACGTAAACTCCAAGTAACGGGTCAGACTTTTTATAATGGCGGTTTTGTTAGGGTTTTCGATCAACGTGGTCAAACCGTGCGTAATGGTTTTTTTGCTTATGAAAACAATTTGGCAGCTGGTGATCAAGTAGTGCTAACTAATTTAGATTCACAGGGTGGGCTAGAACAGATTTTTAACCGCAATAATCAAATTATTGTCACTAAACAAGGAAAAATAATTAACAAATGGCAACCTTTTGGAACAAAATATAATGGTCGGCCGAGTTTGGCTTTATTGCCCAATAAAAACAAGCAGCCGGATTTAATTATTGGAGCTGGGCAAAACATGGTTCCAGTTGTTCGTCAATATAATTATCAGGGTAAATTATTGTCGCCAGAATGGTTGGCCTTTGATAAAAATTTCCGTGGCGGTATCAATGTGGCGGCTGGTTATTTGAATAATCAAGAAAGGGCAGTCGTGGTTTCACCGCAAAGTGGTAAGGCGCCAACTATTAAACTATATTCATTGGCTGGTAAGTTGCTATCGCCAGAATGGTTGGCGTTTGATAAAAATTTCCGTGGCGGCGTGGCGACAGCGATTGGTGATATCAGTGGCGATGGTCAGGCTGAGATTGTGGCGGTCGCTAGTATTGGCGGTGGTCCACAAGTACGAATCTTTAATCGTCAAGGAAAATTACTGGGTCAATTTCAGGCTTTTAAGAGTAATAGTAAGGCTGGTTATCAAGTGATGATTAGTGATATTAACAATGATGGCCGAGGAGAAATTCTGGTTCAGCAACGTAATTAGTGGTATAATAAAGCTATGATTAGAAGAATAATCAAAAAGTGGCAGAGTCGTTATGAAAAGCTTTATGCTAATAAAACTTGGCATCTAATTTTAGATATTGGAGCGATTTTTTTGATAATAATTTTAGTTATTTTGTGGTGGTTTATTCGTGGTTCGCAATGGGAGATTAATCAAAAAATTATTGAAAATTTAAAGCCAATTAAACACCAGTCAGTGATTTATCAGGTATTACCAATGTCTTGGTCGACTGAAGTAGAGCGACCAGTTATTGATGGAGCCGAAACAGAGCTGATAATGCAAATTAAATACACTAGTCAAGCTAAACATAAAATAATTTTTAATTATAATTGCCAGACTGAAGCTGGTGAGAAAGTTGTTTTTAGTAGTAGTGACAATCAAAATTTTTCAATAAAAGATGGTCTTTTATCTGGTCAAATTGAGCCTCAGGCGAGTAGTACCACTAAGGTTAAGCTGGTTTGGCAGAAAAAAAATCAAGCTCGAGAAAATAAAATGTTATGTCAATTAACAGCAACTATTGGTCAACAGATTTGGCGAGAACCAGCGCAAGAATTTATTTTAAAACAATCTGGATCGGTTAAGGCTTCAGCGGCGGCTTATTATTATACTGCCGAAGGTGATCAAGTGGGTATTGGACCATTGCCACCAATGGTTGGTTTGCCAACTAGCTATTTAATTACCTGGACAATTGAAAATAATGGTGGTGATTTAAGCGATCTTCAATTTGCTGCAATTTTGGGTGATGAAGCTACTTGGCAGGGTGAAGCCGGACTAACTGGCGGCAATTTAACTTATGATAGTGAGAAACGTAAGGTTAATTGGCGAATTGCTGATTGGTCTGACGAAGCTTCTCGAAAACAAGCTAGTTTTTATATCTCAGTGAATCCTCAAAAAGAAGCAGTGGGTAAGGTTTTGCAGCTAACTAGAATAGGTGAATGGAAGGCAGATGATGCTTGGGCGGAAAAGGTTTGGCAAGGATCGTTGGCTGAATTAACAACTAACCTTGACTATGATAGTCGCTCCAAGGGTCAAGGGACTGTTCAAGATTGGTTAAGTGAGTAGTAACTCTTGACTTATTTTTAAAAATGTGTTAATCTAATTAGTCATCTTAATTTGGATGATTAAAAGTATAAAAATAACACATTTTATGTTAAATCTTCGAAAAAAAATAATTCGTTTCGGTTTGCCGATTGCTTTGGCTTTACTGATTGTGGCTTTGGCTACGCCATTTACTTTCGGTCGAGTTAAGCCCTATTACCAGGGTGATGCTATTAATTTTAATGGTCGTTTGTTAATTGCTTCAACTAACATGGATCGCTTGCAGATCTTGGAGGCAGTTGATAAAAAAATCAGCTTGCTAGCTGAAGTTGCTCCAGACAAGACTGGCTATTTGCCTGGTGATAATTTCTATAACTGTGCTTTTCATCAAGAAAACAATCAGTTGTTCTTGTATGCAGTTAATGGACGCTACTTATATAAGTACGAACTGAGCAATCCTCAACAGCCGGATTTGGTTAGTAAATTGAAAGATAACTCTTGGGATTGGTTCCGTTCTGTCAGTGTTTTTAATGATCGCGTTGTTACTTTAGGTACTAAGGGTCTT
>CAZXQE010000060.1:0-4251 GCA_964643015.1 uncultured Gammaproteobacteria bacterium | reverse complement strand
GGATGGAGCGGGCGCGCGGCCGCGTCGCCCTGCTCATCAGCCACCGGGTCTCGACTTTACAGAGTGCCGACCGCATTATCATGTTCAGCGAGGGGCGCATCGCCGAGTCTGGCAGCCATCAGGAGTTGTGGCGCGCCGGCGGCCCCTATGCCGATTTGTTCAACCAGCCCATCCCCGGGCGGGAGTGAGTTCCCCGCCGGTCCCCGCAGTTCAATCCCCGTCCAACGCTCAGCCCTCTCCCACGTTAATACGGCGCAGCCGTTCCCCCCAATCCGCCACTTCCCAGCCTTTTTCATCCCCTGTCAGTACGCCCAGATAGCGCGCCTGTTCGTGCGCCGCCTCGCAGCAGTATTCCACTGGTTGATCGAGAACGCCATGTTCGATCCACGACTTGGCCGGGCACTGTTCGCATAGGCCGCGCAGCATGCAGCGGGCGCAGCGGTTGATAAAATCCGGATTGGTCGCTCGCATTTGCCGCAGCTGCGGGAAAAATTCGCGCAGGGCGAATTCCAGCGGATAGATGCTGCTGTTGACGACCGTGCCGGGATGGCGCAGGGCCAGGCAGTACTGGATTTGGCCGTAGGCGTCGATACAGATCTGGTTGCCGGCGTTGCAGGTAAAGAGCAGGTCGGTGGGTTTGCCGGCAACATATCGGCAGAGACGGTGCAGATCGGCCTTGTATACATCGGGGTCTCTGGCCAGAACCTCGATGGCTTCCCGGGGGGAGAGCCGCAGCTTTTCAATCTGCCGGTTGCGCGCCTCCGAATCGCGGCGATGGCGCAGCTCGAGAAAGAGCACAAAGGAGGGCAGCTCTTTCATACCCGGGATGCTCTGTGACCAGCTGAGAAGCTGCTCCAGTTCGGATCTGGTCTCAGGCAGCATCGTGCCCTTGAGGAAAAAGGGGATCCGGTGGCGGATGAGCAGATCGACGCCGCGCCTGAATTCGGCAAAGGCGCCGCGGCTGCGGGTGACCGCTGCGCAGGAATCGGCAGACATCCCGTAAACGGTTATTTCGACGGGTTCGCGCGGCGGGATGCGGGCGAAGAGGCCGGCCAGTTCCGGGGTGATCAGCCGTGCGTTGGTGAAGAGCATGACGCGCAGTCCCAGCCGGCGCGCGTAAAGATAGAGTTCGGTGAAATCATCACGCAGCAGGGGCTCGCCGCCGGAAAAGCGCACGGTCAGTGCGCCCAGCTCCGCCCCCTGCCTGAGCAGTTCCTCGACGGCCTCCGTGGATAGCTCCCGCTTGCGGGCGCTGCGGTCGCGTTCCGGCAGGTTGATGCAGCAGTGGATGCAGTTGTTGTTGCAGCGTTCGGTTAGTTCGATATCAAAGACGGTGAGCAGCGGCCGGGCCCCATTCCAGCGCAGCGCGGGCTGCTCCGCCAGATAGCCCTGCGCCGGAGCGCTTGCAGCGGGACTAGTCATGACGGGTTTCGACCGGCGGAATGGAGGCTGCGGTTTTAAGGGCCTGCAGCGGCCCGGTCAGGGTTTCCATGGCTTCGACGATCCGCGCGTCCCTGGTGAAGGAGAGCCGGTAGACAGGGACCTCGCCGGCCAGGGCGCCCAGCAGGTCCAGAACTTTTTTCAGCCACTCAGCGGTCTGCACCGGCCGCGCCACCCGAATTAAAAGCGCGTGCATGATCTCTTTGGGGTCGAGGATCGGCTCGATCTTGCAGCGGCGCGCCTTTTTAAGCAGCAGAATCGCCTTCAAGGGCGCCTGAAGATTGGAAGTCACCGGGATCTCGCCGTGGCTCCAGGTGCCGTGCAGCCTGAATCCCTCCGGCCATTTCCGCACCACTACCCGGTCGTCGCACAGCACATAGCCATAGTCGCGCAGCAGCTTGATGACGGTCGATTTTCCCGCCCCGGACTGCCCGGCGAAAAGATAGCCCTGACCGTGAAGGACCAGTCCCGAGCTGTGCATCACCATCGCCTGGCGGTCGGCGAGCGGGTGTGCAAGCATGATATGATCGGAGGGCAGCGCGGTGAGCGAACAAAAGCGCGCCTGCCTTACCATACGGTCGTCGTGGTGGTAGATGTCAGCTATGGTGTGAGCAGAGTTAAAGACGGCCACGGTGTTGATATCCAGGTGTTTCTTTTTACGGCCGATGCCGAGATAGATCCACAGGTCGCCCTTGCGGTAAATTTGCCAGGGCGTCTTGTCGTAGACCAGCTCGCCTCCCGCCCAGAGCGACGGCTCGGGCAGGGCATAGTGGTGGCGGATGCGCAGGGCATCCTCGCCGGCGGACTGGATGTAAAAGTCGTTGAATTTGTGCGCAAAGCCATCTTCCCGGAAGGGGAGATCGGAATCGACCTGCAGCTCCAGCCCCGCCAGGTTGAAACAGCGGCGGTTGCGGCTGCGCCATTCCTCGTCGAATTTACGCCGTTCGCGCGCGATCTCGCAAAGATAGCGAACCGGGGCGGAAGTCCTGCCGGTCTCCAGCCAGGCATAGGCACCGCACCAGTGACAGTAGTTTTTCAGAGCGCAGCGGCCGCAGTTTTCGTGATACTCGGCGGTGGCGAGGGTCCGCCCGGCGTAGGCGGGCAGATCAACCTCCCAGATCTTTTCAAAAGTGTGTTCGCGTAGACTGAAACGCGCCGCCGGGTCCTTGATGGTGGAGCAAAAGCTCATCCCGCCCCAGGGGTCGATGTGAAACTGCTGGGTGTCGTTTACGCACGCCGCGAACAGCTGGTGTTCAGGCGGTTGATTCATGCCAGGCACAGAACGGGCGCAGGAGGGCGGGGGACCGCAGGCCGGAATGGCCGGGTCGATGATGTTGACGGTTTCGGCGGGCAGGCGCTCTTTTTTGATTATGGCGTTGCGACCAGCCAGCCGATCGGCGGTGAGGAAAAGCCAGGCCGCGCCGATACGCCAGGAGGGGCTGAGCTGCCTGGCCAGTGCGACCATTTTTTCGAACTGGTGGTAATTGGACCGCATGGGGATGATCTGCACCGTGAATCCGGCGCCGGCTTCCTTGAGGTACTGCATACCTCGCAGGGTCGCCTCGAACGATCCCGGCTGGCGGGTTACTGCGTCCTGGACCGCGGCGTCGGCCCCGTAAAGGGCGATCATCTTGTTGCCGCGGCGGGTCATCAGTTTGGCGATAGCCGGAGTGATCAGCGAGCCGTTGCTGTTGATGCTGTAGGAAAAGGGCGCGCGCGTGAGCAGATCAAGGATCTCGGGGAAATCGGGGCGCAGCATGGGCTCGCCGCCTGAGATGGTCCAGGCGCGGCAGCCCATTTTACGCGCATCGTTGGCGATGGCGGCGATTTCATCCAGGGATAATTCCTGCGGCCTGTCGCCGTCGGAGCCGTTAACACGCACCCAGCAGTGACGGCACTGGAAATTGCAGCGATAGGTCAGGTCGATGGAGCCA
Organism: uncultured Gammaproteobacteria bacterium; assembly: GCA_964643015.1. Lineage (GTDB taxonomy): Bacteria > Patescibacteriota > Patescibacteriia > Patescibacteriales > Patescibacteriaceae > UBA1359. The sequence goes on along the minus strand of CAZXQE010000060.1, from coordinate 877 downwards.
TCCCGGGGCAATCGCGGCGTTTTTCTGGTCGGGTCGTAAGCAGTGTAGGGGCGGGCCATTTTATTTCCGGTCAAGGGTCAGGAGATCCCGCCGCCATTGTTTTGGCAGGAGCCACAGGATCCATCCAATTTGTTGCAGTTGGTTTTAGTCGCTGTCGCCAGGGTGCCGTGGGGCTGGGCGTGGCTCTTGCAGCCCGCCAGCACCGATTCTTCCGGCTTGCCGCGTCCGATCACGATCAGCTGCGGTTTGTCCCAATGTTTTTTGGCGGTTTTAGTTCTGTCCATGCTGCCTCCTTAAAGTGAATTGGTGGATCTCATTTCCCACTGCCTGAGATAACGGCCGCCCGGCCGAGCCGGATCCATAGCCGGAAGTGTACGTTCAAGAATTATGCCACTAACTGGAAAGATCTGTTAAAATTGATAAATATGGAGTTAAGAGAAGAGAATGGTCAGACTTGAATAAGACCTGACCGCTTTGCGGGACACCGGTTCTGTGGGATGTGACATAAAAGCCGTACAGCTCATAATAACCCAGCTTGGCCACCGCTCCGCCGCCCTTTATATCCCCTGCCTGTGCAACTCCGCCGGCGACAGGCCCGGATTCAGTTACGGCTCAGGGTAGCTGGTAGCCGGAAAAGAGGCCTGGCGCTTGCGGAATTGGTGATGCAAAAATCTGAACAGTACAACTGAATGAATTCACTGAAAGTTGCGGGTACGAAGCGGGCAAAAGATGCAGAAATCGAGGATGCCTGAATGTCAACGGTGCTGATTGCGAATACCCTGAACTTGAACTGTGTCGCTAAAAAAGCCAAGTTGTTCAATTATTGCACACTGAAAGATAGTCATTCATGATCGTCATGTCAAGTACTATTTTAAAT
>CAZXQE010000059.1:0-4277 GCA_964643015.1 uncultured Gammaproteobacteria bacterium | reverse complement strand
CCAAATCTAGTAAATTGGTTAAACTCCGTGATCGAGCTATTTTGGAAATGCTTTTTTCCACTGGTCTGCGTGTCAGTGAATTAGCGCGACTAAAAATTAATGATCTTAACTTAAAAAAGACTGAATTTACTGTTCGCGGCAAAGGCAGTAAACTAAGACTAGTTTTTTTATCCAACGACGCTAAAGCAGCGGTTAAAACTTATCTAGAAGCTCGCCAAGATACTGAACCATTTTTATTTGTTGGTCATGGCAAGATTAACAAAGAGACCAATCCGCAATATGGTTTAACCCCTCGTTCCATTGAGCGCTTGGTTGAAAAATATGCGGTCGCCGCCGGTATTACCAAAAAAGTAACCCCTCATACGCTGCGCCATAGTTTTGCCACTGATCTATTAATTGGCGGAGCTGACATTCGCAGTGTTCAACAACTGCTGGGCCATGCTTCAATTACCACTACTCAAGTCTATACTCATGTTACCGACCAACAATTGCGCCAAGTTTATCAAAATTTTCATGGTAAAAGCCGACAAAAAATTGATAAATAAAATCTAGACTTTTCCTTAATATCTTTTTATACTTAAACAACTACTTATTAATCAATTATCTATATGACTTTAATCCCAACCGTTATCGAATCTACTAGCCAAGGCGAAAGAGCTTATGATATTTACTCCCGCTTACTTAAAGATCGCATTATTTTTTTAGGTGAACCAGTTGATGATCACATTGCCAATTTAATTATTGCCCAACTGCTCTTTTTAGACGCTGAAAACAGTAGTAAAGATATTAAATTTTACATCAACACCCCTGGCGGATCAGTGACTGCTGGTATGGCTATTTATGATACCATGCAATTTATCAAGTCTGACGTCAGCACTATCTGTGTTGGCATGGCTGCTTCCATGGGCGCAGTTCTTTTAGCTGCCGGTGCTCCAGGCAAACGCTTTGCTCTACCAAACAGTGAAATAATGATCCACCAAGTTATGGGTGGTTTTGAAGGACAGGCGACTGATATTAAAATTCGCTCCGAGCACATCTTAAAAATAAAAGAACGCTTAAATAAAATTTTAGCAGAGCACACTGGCAAAGATATTAAAACCGTTGAAAATGATACTGAGAGGGATCATTATTTAAGCCCGATTGAAGCTAAAGCCTACGGTTTAATTGATAAAATAATCAGTCGCTAGGCGCTATTTAAGCAAGCTAAAAACTTGCTTTTTTAGTACTGCCGTGTTAGGATAGCACTAGTTTAGATTACCTATAATTTACCTTAATTGAGTTTTGGTTTTTGTCAGCACTGGTAGGCCTCAGACTTTTTTCCGTAATTCTTTCCAGTAAACCATTTTTAAAATATCTACTTTTCCATACCGAATTACCGTTACCGGCTGAATTACCTTGTTGGCCCAACCAAAGCCGCACTACATTATGCCTTATTTTATTCTCGCAATCTTATCAATCGCCGTTGGCGGTGGTTTTGGTTATTGGTTGCGCCGTCAATTAGCAATCAAAGAAGCTAATAGCGCCGAAAACAAAGCTGAAAAAATTGTTGACGATGCTCGCATCAAAGAAAAAGAAATTCTCCTTAAAGCTCAAGATAAAGCTTTGAAATTAGTTGACGAAGCTAAGCAAGAAAATGAAGAACACCGCAAAGAAATCAATGCTTGGCAAGCTCGTTTAGAAAAAAGAGAGTCTGCTTTTTCCCAAAAAATAATGGAATTACAAGACAAGCAGCAACAACTTTACGATAAAATTGCTCAAGTTGAAGAAACTAAAGAAAAAATCAATCAAATTAAGCAAGAACAAGAAACTAAATTAGAAGAAGTTGCTAAATTAAGCAAAGACGAAGCCAAGAATTTACTTCTAGAAAAAGTTGAAAAAGAAGCTTCCGATAGCTTAATGTCTCGCCTGGATAAATTAAATAAAGAAGCCAGCGATCAACTTGAGGAAAAATCTCGTGAATTAATGGCTAGTGCCATGCAACGATTGGCCTCCACTTTTACCGCTGAAGTCACCACCACTGTCGTTGATCTTCCTAATGACGAAATGAAAGGCCGCATTATTGGCCGTGAAGGTCGCAATATTAAAACTATTGAACAACTAACTGGCGTTGAAATTATTGTTGATGACACACCAAATGCCATCACTGTCTCTGGTTTTTCTGGTATTCGTCGTCAAATTGCTAAAAGAGCTCTAGATCATTTGATTAAAGATGGCCGCATTCATCCCACCAAAATTGAAGATGCGATTGATCGTGCTAAACAAGATTTAGCAGTCGATATTAAAAAAGCTGGTGAAGATGCTTTATATGAATTAGGGATTGCTGGTTTTGACACTAAATTAGTTCAAATTATCGGCCGCTTAAAATATCGTACTAGTTATGGCCAGAATGCTTTACGCCATAGCGTTGAAGTTGCTCATTTGTCTGGACTTTTAGCCGCTGAACTAGGCGCTGATGTTACTTTAGCTAAAAAGGGTGGCCTACTCCATGACATTGGTAAAGCTGTTGATCATGAAGTCAAAGGTACTCACCCCGAAATTGGCGGCAATATTGCTCGTAAATTTAATCTACCTCAGGACATTATTGATCCAATTGAAACTCACCATGACGATCATCCTCGAGGTTTAATTTCGGTTATTGTTAAAGTAGCTGATGCTATCTCATCCTCTCGTCCTGGTGCTCGTAACGATAGTCTTGATCAATACATTCAACGTCTAGAAGAATTAGAAAAAATTGCTAACAACTTTGAAGGTGTTGATAAAACTTATGCCATTCAAGCTGGTCGTGAAATCCGTGTTTTTGTTAAACCAGATGAAATTAACGACCTTTCAGCTCACGAAATGGCCGTCAATATTGCTAAGCAAATTGAACAAGATCTAAAATATCCTGGCGAAATTAAAGTTAATATTATCCGCGAACTAAGAGTTATTGAATATGCCCGCTAAATATTACCATGAATCTAAGCCGATTATTCAAAAAAGTCAGTTTTTCCAAGAAGAAAACCCTAGTTGATAATCATCATCTACTAGATCAGCAAATTGTTTTTCGCTTGTCCAAAAGCCGTCTACCCGGTTGGCGACAATGGCGTTATTTGCCTAAATTTCTTTCCAATAAAGAAAAGCTAGTTATTATCGGCTGTTTATTAATCTTGGTCGGTAGTCTCAGTGTTTTGATTAATCATTATTACAAAAATAACTGGCAAGTTAGTCCTAAGGCTGGCGGTTATTATGTTGAAGGTTTAATTGGCACACCGCGTTATATCAACCCTCTTTATTCTTCAATCAATCAAACTGATCGCGATTTGAGTCGTTTAATTTACTCCAGCCTTCTAACTCGTGATAGCTCTGGTAAATTAATTAATGACCTAGCCGAAAACTATCAAGTTAGCCCTGATGGTTTAGTTTATACTGTTAAATTAAAAAACAATCTTCTCTGGAGCAATGGCAACAAACTAACTGCCGAAGACGTTGTTTTTACTTATAACGCCATTATTGACTCAGCTTATGGTTCACCGCTCTTTAATAGTCTAAGCGGTGTTGAAACAACCAAGTTGGATGATTTAACTGTTCGTTTTACTTTAGGACAACCCTATAATGCCTTCTTGGATCTTTTAACCATTGATATTATGCCCGCTGAATTATGGGGGCAAGTATCCGCCGAAAGTGCCAGCCTAGCTGATCTCAATTTAAAACCTATTGGCAGTGGTCCTTATCAGTTCAAATCCCTAACCAAAGACCGTGCCGGCACAATTAAATCTTATCAATTAACGATTAATCCTAATTATTTTGGCCCAAAACCCTATATTGAAGAATTAACCTTTAAGTTCTATGCCAATTATGATGAGCTAGTGGCTGCTTTAAATGATGGTTCGATTGATGGCGCCACTTATCTACCTCAAGCAACAGCTCAAAAATTATTAACGACTAGTCGCTACAACTTAAATTATTTCAATACACCACAATTAGTTGGCCTCTTTATTAATGATAATGATGCCACTTTAAAAAATATCAAAATTCGCCAAGCCTTAGCCTTATCTCTTGACAAAAATCAACTTTTGCTGCAAAATAATAATCTAGTTAGCCGTTTGGCTGCCGGTCCAATTCTAAAAAATAACCAGTACTACGACAAAAATTTGCCGCGCTGGGATTTTGACACTGCTAAAGCAGCTCAATTATTATTAGATGATGGTTGGCAATTAAAGACTATCACCGAAGATGATCTTGCTAAAGCTAAGCAAGACCTAGAACAAGAAACTGGTGACAATAGCCAAGCTAAATTA
>CAZXQE010000058.1:0-4321 GCA_964643015.1 uncultured Gammaproteobacteria bacterium | reverse complement strand
TTTAATGGATAAAACATAAGCTTCCGGAGCTTGCGATGGGGGTTCGATTCCCTCTGGGGGCACAAAAATATGAAACTTAATCTAGAAATCAACAAGATAGCAGTCAATCCAGCCCAGTTTATGCGTCAGGCTGGTTATGGTTATTTGCAAGGACGTGATGGGGGTAGTTTTGTTAGGACTTTTGGTCGTTCACCATACCCACGCTTTCATGCTTATCTTGAAGATAGGGGTGAAGTAACGGTAATTAATTTGCATCTAGATCAAAAGCAACCAGGTTATGGTGGTCAGGCTCGTCATAATGGCGAATACGATGGTCCAACAGTTATGGCTGAGATAAATCGATTAGAGCAGCTTAAAAATAGTTTAATTAGACTGGATAATAATTTGGATAGTCACCAAGATGATAATTCAAAGAAAGGTAGTTGGCTAAGTCGTTTGTTTAGTTAAAATCATGGCAAACCCTAGTGATGAAATAAAGTCTCGCCTAGACATTGTTGATGTTTTAGGTGAGTATATTAAAATGCAGCCAGCCGGCGGCAATTTTAAGGCTAAGTGCCCATTTCATCAGGAAAAAACAGCTTCTTTAATGATTTCTCCCGACAAACAGATTTGGCATTGTTTTGGTTGCGGCAAGGGTGGTGATATCTTTGCTTTTGTTATGGAAATGGAAGGCTTGAGCTTTCCGGAGGCTGTCAGATTGTTAGCACCAAAAGCCGGGGTACAAATTAGTGAATATCATAAGCAGGATGATTCGCGGCGCAATCGTTTGCTGGATGCTCTAGCCCTGGCTGGTGAGTTTTATCAAAAACAGTTACTGGCTAAAAATCAACTAGCGGAAGCGGCTAAAAGTTATCTTCTAAAAGAGCGACAATTAAACGAAGAAACTATCAATACTTGGAAAATTGGCTGGGCGCCCAATGATTGGCAAATGCTGAGTGATTTTTTAAAGCGACAAGGCTACAAAGAGAGTGAACTTTTGCTAGCCGGTCTCAATGCTCAAGCGGCGACTAGTCAAAGATTTTATGATCGTTTTCGTGGCCGCATCATGTTTCCCTGGCATGATGTTAATGGTAATTTGCTTGGGTTTTCCGCTCGAGTTTTGCCACAATTAGATGATGGTAAAGCCGGCAAATATATTAATAGTCCGCAAAATCAGATTTATGATAAGGGCCGGCATTTATTTGGTTTATGGCAGGCCAAAGTAGCGATTAAAGAAGCTGGTGCTGTAGTTATTGTTGAAGGACAAATGGACTGTATTATGGCTCACCAACAAGGTTTTCATAATGTTATTGCCACCTCGGGCACAGCTTTGACTGAAGATCATTTGAAATTATTAAAGCGTTACACTGAAAACCTAGTATTAGCTTTTGATATGGATCAGGCTGGTGTTTTGGCAGCTGATCGAGCTATTGCTTTGGCTAGCCAATTTAATGTAAATGTCCGCATTTTAAGACTGCCAGAAGGCAAAGACCCTGATGAATTTTTACGTCACCATCAAGATGAATGGTTACCCTTGGTTGAAGCGGCACCACCGATTATGGAATATTATTTCAAGCTGTTGCAACCAGACTTAAGTAGTGATAAGGTGGAGCAGCGCAAAGCAGCCACTAAAAGATTTTTAACTTTAATTAGTAAACTCACTGATATTGTTGAGCGTGATCATTGGTTGAAAGAATTAGCCAAGATCTTGCGTATAGAAATACAGTTGCTTTACAATAGCTTGTCAAATAATAAAGAAGCAGGTGAGCGAAGAGAACGTGACCAGTTACCAAAATTAATTAAGAAAAATACTAAGATTGGCGCAACAGAACTTTATCTAGCCTGGCTGATTAAATTTCCTTATTTACTTGATAATGCTAATCAGTGGCTGGAGCTTGATTTTCTTGGTGATTCAGCGGCTGGTCAAATTTACAAAAACCTGATAGTCTTTTATAATAAGAAGCATCCCGAGGTTGATCATACTATTGATTACAATGATTTTATTAAACAGCTAATCGCTGATCCAAGTGGTTTTTCAGATGAATTGCAAGATTATCTAAATAGTTTATTTTTACTTTTAGATAAAGATATTAATAGTGCTACCATAGAGCAGGCTTCTAGCGAATTGCCGAAATTAGCTAGAAGTATTCAGCATAATTTTTTACAAAAAAGATTAACCGATATTAGTAGAAAGATTGCTGCCCTAGAAAATAATCAGCAACTGACTGAAGATAAGCGAGAATTAGAAATCAATATTCTTTTAGGCGAAGCTCAAGAGCTAAGCCAGGCCTTGCGCCTTTTGGATAATTAAAACCGCGACATGACTAAAAAACAAGCCCCACAATTAGCTAGTCTGGGTGATTTTATTAAGGAACAAACAGCTGATTTTACGCCGTCGACTTTGTCATCGGAAAAAGAAGCTAAAGTTGTTAAGAAAAATACTACCAAAAGAGCTGATAGCCATTTCAAAAAAGACAAGCCAGCTACTGGTCCAACCGAAGATCAGATTAAGGCTTTAATTGTTAGAGTTCGTCCACGTGGTTTTGTTACTGAAACAGAGCTTCTTTATCTGTTGCCCAAGCTCGAAGACTATGTCTATGATTACGAGCTAATTTTAGAGGAATTGCAAAAGAACAATATCAAAGTTATCGAGACCGGTGAGGGGTATTTGGATGTTGGTGCTGAGAAAACAAAGCAGGATGAAAAAAACAAATTAATTTTAGGTGAAGTAAAAGATATTAAAAAATTTGATATCTCTGAACTGTCAGCTGATTCAGTTCAGATGTATCTAAAAGAAATTGGTAAAGTGCCGTTATTAAATACTGAAGAAGAAATTGAATTAGCTCGTCGCAAAGAAAGAGGTGAGCGTGAAGCCGAGCGTCGTTTAATTGAAGCCAACTTGCGCTTGGTAGTTTCGATTGCTAAAAAGTTTAGTGGCACTAGAGGTTTGAGTTTGCTTGACCTTATCCAGGAAGGTAATATTGGCCTATTTAGAGCGGTAGAAAAATTTGAATACCGTAAGGGGTATAAGTTTTCTACTTATGCTACTTGGTGGATTCGCCAAGCCATCACTCGTTCACTGGCTGATCAGTCCAGAACTATTCGTATTCCAGTTCATATGGTTGAAACGATTAATAAGTTTCAACAAGTTCAGCGTCAGTTAATTCAAGATCTTGGTCGCGAACCAATGCCAGAAGATATTGCGGCCGAAATGGGTGAGGATGTTGAAAAGATTCGCCATGTCATGAAGATTTCTCAAGACACTATCTCTCTAGAAACTTCAGTTGGTGATGATGACGATGATTCAACTTTGGAGGATTTCATTGAAGATGTTAAAAATATGACGCCTGACAGGGTGGCAGCCCTAGAATTGCTTAAAGATTACGTTAAGGAAGTTATTGCCACTTTGACACCAAGAGAACAAAAGATCTTAGAAATGCGTTTTGGTTTAGCTGATGGCGTTTCACATACTTTAGAAGAAGTTGGTCAAGAATTTGAAGTTACTCGTGAACGTATTCGTCAGATTGAGGCTAAGGCCTTAGAAAAAATTAAGAAACAAGAGGCTGTTAAGAAATTGAGAGATTTTTAAATAGCAAAGATAAAATAGGGTTATTATTGACAACTATTTTGTCTTTGCTATAATAGTTTTGTTATTAACAATTAAATATTCCCGGGTAGCGCAGCGGTAGCGCAGTTGGCTGTGAACACGTACTATCTTTTGCTATAATGTAATTATGGGGAAAGATAAAAGAAAATATGCCGATCGTGCTGAGTATTTAAAGTCTGCTGTCGATAAAAGACGAAAAAAGATTCGACAACTTTCTTTAGAATACAAAGGCAATAAATGTTCTATTTGCGGTTATAATAAATGTTTGCAAGCTCTAGAGTTTCATCATTTAAATAGTGATGAAAAAGATTTTGGGATATCAGCTAAAGGTTATACTAGAAGCTGGAATACTATTAAAATAGAGCTGGATAAATGTATTTTATTATGCGCAAATTGTCACAGAGAAGTGCATGAAGGCATCACGCAGCTTCCTCAAGCAATTGAGGTTGAAAAACGAGGTGAACTGCTGGAAGCCTAAGCTTTTAAGAACTAAAAGTAAGGTAATCAGCAGCCAAGCCCTTTTAGGGAAGGTTCAGAGACTATCCTTTATGGAGTACTTCTTCAGATAAGACTGAAGCGGGAAGCGCCTCGCATCCGTTATTGGATGATGATATAGTCCACCCCATTAAGAAATTAGTGGATAAGTGTAACCAATTGGTCGTCGGTTCGAATCCGACCCCGGGAGCCAGATATAAAAAACAGATTTGAAAAAATCTGTTTTTTGTTTATGGATTT
>CAZXQE010000057.1:0-4373 GCA_964643015.1 uncultured Gammaproteobacteria bacterium | reverse complement strand
CAACTAGTCGCTACCAATATTGTTGAGCTGAGTGATGGTCAAGCTCGCCGCTATCCCCACAATTATACTGACTATATTTATTACTTAGAAAACGGCCAATTGCGACAAACAGTTGAACAGCCGCTAGCCAGTGAAATAAATACTGACAAAAACGCCGCCAAAGAAAGTTATCTCGCGGCTAAAGCTCGCCAACGGCAAGCCACGACTCTGGAAAAGCGTTTCAATCAACTGCGAGCCAAGCAAAGCGAACTTCTAGCTTACTTTGCTGCGCACCCACTGGACTATCAACCAAACAAAACTAAAGAACTGCAAGATCTAGAAAAAGAAATTGCCCAAGTCGAAACTGATTGGCTAGCAATTGTTGAGTAGCCAACTAATCAATTTTAATAATTCGGCAATCAGCTAGTCCGTTAGCTAGGCGAACCTTAACTGTTTCGCCAATTTTTTTATCCATAATCGCCGAACCGATTGGTGAATTGTGTGAAATAACACCCCCACTCGGATTAGTTTCAGCTGAACCTAAAATCTGAAAAGTTCTAGAACGACCATTAATTTCTACCGTAACCACCGAGCCCAAACGAACAAAGCCAGCCGTAGTCGGCTGGCTAATGATAATCGCTTTTTTGAGGTGATCTTCTAAATCAAGAATTTTTTGATTAATCCCGCGCAACTTGCCTTTAGCAATCTGGTAAGCAGCGTTTTCAGAAAAATCACCGAGCTCAGCTAGTCGCTGAACCTCAACAATGGCTCGCGGCTGACCAACCTTCTTTAACCAGGCCAATTTACGACTAAACTCGTCGAATTTGGCCTGAGTTAAATGAGGATCAGCTTGAATGAAAGTATATTTACCGCCCTTGCGAATCGGTACGCGCATTTAGAAAATTACTTACAGCCAACGTAACCAGTTAGCACCTTATAATAACTTGTTACCGGGGCAGTACAAGAACTATTTGTAGAATAAGTAGATGAATAGGCAATACTTTTGCTTAGACCACAAAAAGAAGTTGGTGTACTAGCAACGTTTAAACCAGGACATCCATAGATGCTTTTTAATTGAACAGGATAAAGGTCGCAACATGCTGTATCGGCAGCCTTAGCTATTCTAATTGACCACAAATCGCGCAACCTACTAATACTACAGTCCGGTCCAGTACAAGGTCCACCGCCACCGCCACCACTACAGCATCCGCCAATGTCATAGCCAGAACAACTACGCTGAGTATAAACATAACTAGTTGAACCAGAAATATAAGCTGGACTTGTGCAGTATTTTGCATCCAAAGGATTAATATCATAACTACCACTACAATCCCAATCATAAACAAGTGCAGGATTAACATTGTTTGTCATTTGAGTAGTGTGATAAACAGCCGTGCCTGGAGAAACTCCACCATTATTATCATTGCAGTCATTTTCACTAAGCATAAGTACTCTTGGATACCAACCAGCCGGCTGAGTACTAGTCTGAGTTGAACCCAAGGCACCAGGAGCCATGTGATGATCATTATCGGCATCTTTAACATAAATAGCACTGACTTGCTTCATTTGACCACCAGTGTTGACAATTAAACTACCACCAGCAAACACAACACTTTTACCAGTATACCAAAGGAAAGTTGAATTGAGCGGTAGTGTTAAATTATAACCATAAGCTATAGTAACGGTCCCGTTAGCCACACCATCTACTTTACCAGTAGTAATAGTACAATGAGAATCATTATCAACCGTACTCCAATTTCCACTGAGAGGGATAGCACAAAGATCGGACCAAGTCATAGTTAGTTTCTCTTGGTTGCCAGCACTATCATAGGCAATAAAGTTGGTATGATAGACTTTGTCATGGACTTTGTTAACTAGCCAGGAACCAATCCAGACTTCTCGTTGCCCTAGAGAAGCATTAGCTTGATTGCTTTTTTTGCGGGCTAGTTCTTTTTGGTATTCATCATTTCGAGCCCTAGCTAACTCAGTCTCATTTAAGATTTTTAAAGTATTATCTTTAGGATTGACAGTATATGGATTGGGAATGGTGTCTAGAATACTAATAACTCGATCTTTTTTTAATTCAACATAATCATAACCAAAGTCAGTTTCAATTTCAGCCACTACTCTTTTAATACCATTGTCGGAAGAGACAACAATTCTAAAATCTTGAGTATCGCCAACGTGAACATCGAGTGGCGTAATAGCGCCTTCATAGAAACGAATAGTTGAGGTTGGTGAACCACCAGAGATTGTAAACTCAGCATTTTCAGAAAGTGGTACTTTCTCTTTGGTTTTAGCTAAAGCTACTTCACGAGCTGGTTCAGCTTCTTGGTTAACTGGAGTATTGGAATTAGCCTGCTCTAGATTAGTTGCTGGAGCTACTGGTTGAGTTGGAGCTGGTTTTAATGAGTTACGATTGAGATACCAAAATGAGCCCAAACTAAGCGCCACAAGGGCAACAGCTATTAGGCTAAGCTGTGTTTTACGGGACATAAAGAAAGAAGCTAAATGATTAAAACTAATTTTAGTTATTATACCAAAGAATTTAGGAAAAGGGAAAGAAAAAGAGAATAAAAAACAAACAGAAAAAAAGACAAAAAAAAGAAGGTCTCAGTTGAGACCTTCAAGGGTTGAAAGTTTATTTTATCAGGACAACCTTTTTCGTTGCCGAATAGGTTCCTGACTTCATTCTAAAAAAGTACATGCCAGAGCTAACTGGCTGATTGCTATCAGTACGACCATTCCAAACAGTTTGGTGTTGGCCAGAACTGAAGTTTGAATTAACGAGAGTACGAACTTTTTGTCCTTTGATGTTATAGACTTCAATAGTCGTAACATCTCTGGATTTGATTTCGAACCTAACATTAACATTATTACCCACCCTGGTTGGGGTTGGGTAGCAAGTGAGGTTTAATTGAGGAGTGGTTGGAGTGTCAGGGTCAATGGTAACAGCGGAGTTGTAGACATCACTCAATTCTGTTAAGTAAAAAGTACGAGAGCCACCAATGTAGTTTTGGGTCATTAACACTGTGTAGATGTGGCCAAAACTTTCAGCTAAACCTTTATAGCTAGTAAAATCAGTTTGAGAGTTTGTTTGTGATGTTCTAAGTTTTCCTTGGTTATTATAAACAGAAAAAACTGCTTGACGACCGTTATCTCCATTATCACCAAACAGATTCATACCAACTGTTAGAACATTTTGATCTATTGGTAAGGAATGTTCAAGAAATGTATTAACATTTGATCCACCCATATCAACAGAATCTGTGATAGCATAAGTATTGCCGTTGTCTTCAAAAAAGAAAATTTTAACATTATTGTCGGGCTGGACATCAAATGCCGAAACATAAAAACAATTGCCACTTAATAATTTGAGATTACAACTCGTTAAATCTGGTATTGAATGTTGCCAAACAATATTAATAATACCGTTGGCAATTGAAACCTTACTAATCATAACAGCGGTGTTCCAATCAATACCATAGATAGTATTGTCCGATAAAATAAATTCGGATTCACTAACAGCCACGGCATTATGATAAGCGGAACCAACTAATCCCTCAAATGGCATCTGCTTTTGTAACAGAACTTGACCGTTGCTCAAACTAAGGACAGTTAATAGACCATCCCAGCTATAACAGATAATTCTGTTTCTAGGTTGGTCATAAGAAAGTGCTACACGTCCAGGTAGGGTTGTCTGCCAAAGAGTATCATCTTCGGCTGACATTTTAGTGACTATTCCATCATAAGTAATAACAAGGTTATTATCAGAAGTTTTAAACATCCCCTGACTATTACCATTGCCATAGAAATTAGGAAATGGATGACTCCAGATAATTTCTTTGGAAGTCAAGTCGTACTTGTTCAAGAAAGAGTCATTGGCAATATAGAAGTAATTGTTTATAACTACAAAATCCATAACTCTATTTCCTGGAACGGAAATCTGGACTGACAGAACAGTTGGTGTCCCATTTTGGCACCACAACATCACGCTGGTTACTACCAGCAAAAGCATAAATAGTGTCTTTTTCATGAGACACCTCCTTCTTTGTTTATTTGTTTAATTGTTAATTTGCTATCTAGATACAAATTTAAATTATCATAGCACAGATTAGGAATAAAATCAATAGCTTCGCAATAATTTGGTACTTTAAACAATAAATTCAAATCTTATTACTTTGAATAAAAAAAGAAGGTCTCAGTTGAGACCTTCAAGGGTTGAAAGTTTATTTTATCAGAATCACTTTACGGGTAGCCGTATAGCGACCTGATTTCATTCTAAAAAAGTACATGCCAGATGAAACTGGCGTTCCGTTACCAGTACGACCATTCCAAGCAGTTTGGTGTTGGCCAGAACTGAAGTTTGAATTAACGAGAGTACGAACTTTTTG
>CAZXQE010000056.1:0-4447 GCA_964643015.1 uncultured Gammaproteobacteria bacterium | reverse complement strand
TCCCTAAACGGGATGCTTTTCACCTTTCCCTCACGGTACTTGTTCACTATCGATCTCAAAGAGTATTTAGCCTTGGGTCATAGTCGACCCTGATTCCTACGGGATTTCACGAGTCCCGCAGTACTTAAGATTCAGCACCACCAAGAGTTAAGGATTTTCGCTTACCGGGCTATCACCGTCTCTGGCCGAGTTTTCCAACTCGTTCAACTAATCCTAATCTTTTATGACTTGGCCTAGCTACACCAAGTAGCTAGCATACTGATCTTGCAACACCCAATTAACATATGGACTTGGCTCCTTCAGCCAGATTCCGTTGCCCGAAGGCAACATCCACTGGTAAGGTTAACTAGGTTTAGGCTCCTCCCCTTTCGCTCGCCACTACTCGGGGAATCGAATCTCTAATCAAGTGCCACCTGGCGAACCAGACGGTTCTTGATTAGAGATCATAGATTGTTTTCTTTTCCTCCGGTTACTGAGATGTTTCAATTCACCGGGTTATCGTCTCACCGACCTATGTGTTCAGTCAGCGGACCACCTGTCTTCCACAGGCGGGGTTTCCCCATTCGGACATTTTCGGCTCACAGGTTGCTTGCCACCTCCCCGAAACTTATCGCAGGCTGCTACGTCCTTCATCGACTCTTTGAGTCAAGGCATCCACCATAGACCCTTAACGAGATTTTCCCACAATCTTATCTTAAAGATTGCAGAATAATATTTTATTCTTCCTCATTGTAATCATTATTTATCAGCTGATTACAAATATATATTTGCATTTATTATGCTATCTGATCTAACGCTTTATTTAATTGTCAATGTCCTTTTATAAGTTATAAAAACTTATAACCTTTGCCGCGCAACATTAAATTAGAAAATGTTTCGGAACAAGAGTTATAAGTCTTTAAGAGGTTAGTCAAGCTAACATTAACTTCGATTGTGTTTCCATTATACACGAATAAAAAAGCCTGTCAAGAGTTTTATTTTCACTAAAAAAATCCTCTCTTAAAATAGCTTAGATTGGCCTTTTTCTTTTTCAGAAAAAATGCTAACGACGCCGTATTGACCATCAAAGCCGGGATTGACTGTTAGCTCACCCGCTCTGACTCGGCGAATTCCTTCAGCAATCATGGCGCCAAAATTTTTAGCAATTTCCTCAATAGTGGCTCGACGCAAAATTTCCAGTTCGCTACCCCAAGTGTTAAGCATTGCCTCATAGATTGCCTGCACCTTTTTAGAGGTTCGACTCTTTAAAGCTAAACTTTCGGCAATAATCTTGTCGAGTTCCACTAATTTTTCAAAATCAGCCGCTCCTTTTGGACGATAGCCAACCGGACGATCAGCCAATTCTTCAACTCGACTTAACACTCCAATTGTCAAAGGTCGGCGACAATTGGGACAAAGTCCATTGATTTTTTTAGTTTCCTCTGGCTCACAAACAAAATTACATTGCCGATGGCCATCTAAATGATACATACCTTCTTCCGGAAAAAATTCCAAAGTCGTAATAACTTTATCTTTTCGATGATTTTTTAAAATATCCAGAAAAGCATCATAACTTAGCTCTGGCAAATCCATAATCGTGGCTTCACGAGCTAAGTTGGCCAAAGAATGAGCATCAGAATTAGATAATAAAATGAGATTATCTAATTGCGAAACTCGCCAATTCATTTCTGGATCGCTAGATAGCCCTGTTTCATAGGCATAAATAAACTCAGTTTGATCCAAAAAACATTCTTCGAGGCGATTGAAACCTGATTTGGAACCAAAAACTGAAAACCATGGTGTCCAAATATGAGCTGGATAAATTATAAATTTCGAATCAATCTGCCGGCAGAGCTTAACAAAATCAGGCGCGCTCATCCCTAGTATTGGCCGACCATCGCTTTTAATATTAAAACCTTGCTCAGTTAAGGTTTGGTTGAGTTCACGAACTGCTTGAATATTTGGGGCATGGACAACCAAATGAATTTTTCTGGTTTTATCGCCTTGCTTATAAATTAAGGCCACTTCACTACTCAATATAAACTTAATCTGACTATTCGGTTTGGCCTTTAGTTGATATAGCCCAGTCTGTCCAATCTCCACTAAGTTATCTTCAATCTCCTTAAACCACTTCGGATGAGTAAAATCAGCCGTGCCAACAATGTCCAAGCCTTTGCGCCCACAAGATTCCTCAATACTGATCAAGTTTAAATTAGCCGAGCAAGCCCGGCTAAATCGTGAATGAAAGTGTAAGTCTAGAACCTGTTCCATCTATTTCAAAATTCTATTTTAAGCTTTAACAATATTTTTCGGCTGACCACTAACAAAAGCTAAAACATTTTCAGCACTAACTTCCATAATCCTTTCAATCGCTTCCTGACTATAAAAAGCAATATGGGGTGTAAAAATCACATTTTCTTTACTTAAAAGGATATGATTCTTAACCAAGCTGAGCATTTCATCAGCGGTTTCCTTGTCATAAGCAATCTGTTTTTCTTCCATAATCAAATTTTCCCCCTCAACAACATCAAGTCCAGCGCCAGCTAGAATCTTTTTATCCAAAGCCATAAGCAAAGCTTCCGTCTCAACTACTCCACCACGAGCTGTATTGATAAGTAGCGCACCCTTCTTTATTAAACCAATGTTCTTGCGATTAATTAAATGATGAGTAAATTTGTTATCTGGCACATGAAGACTAATAATATCTGACTCAGCCAGCAATTTTTCCAAAGAAGCATATTTAAAACCTAAAACGTCGGCCAAAAATTGATCTTGATTGACATCGTAAGCCAAAACATTCATATCAAAACCGCGCGCCATCTTGATCAGATGTAGTCCAATCTTCCCAGCCCCGACCACACCAATAGTCTTACCATGTAAATCAAAACCCTTGAGTCCTTCAATTCGATAATCTTCACGCATAGTTCGCAAATAAGACTGATGGATATTACGGGATAATGACAAAATCAGAGCAAAAGCATGTTCAGCTACGGTATTTTCACCATAAGAAGGGACATTGCAAACGGTAATATTATTTTTTTGGCAATATTTTAAATCGATATGATCAAAACCAGTTGATCGAGTAATAACCAATTTAAGCTTGGGCATCTTTTTTAAAACATCAGCCTTAAGACTCGAAGCAATAAAAACCATTACTGCCTGAGCATTTTTAGCTAGACTAGCGGTTTTTTCATCCAAACTATCTGCACTAAATTCTAGCTGCTGACCGATTAAAGCTTTAGAAAAATACTTCTTTTCACCAGCTTTGGTGTCAAAAATGGCAATACGCATAATATCTTTTATTTATATCTTGATAAGATTATAGCAAAAAATTCCTTATTTCGCGAATAAATAAATTGCTAAAATAACGGCTAAAACAATTCGATACCAACCAAAAGCTTTAAAATCATGACGGCGAACAAAACCAAGGAGCCACTTAACGCTAACCCAAGCTGTCACAAAAGCGGCCAAGCTACCAATTGTCAAAGCAATAATTTCCATTTGGCCAAAAGTCCATTGGCTTTCTAATAGATCTAGACCAGTGGCCGCCATCATGGTGGGCAGGGCTAGTAAAAAACTGAACTCCACAATGGCTGGACGACTGAGCCCTAAAGTTAAACCGCCAATAATTGTCGCTGCCGAACGAGAAACACCTGGCACCATAGCCAATGATTGGCAAAAACCAATAATAACGGCTTGTTTGTAAGTAATCTCATCACTATCTTGAACAACTGCCCTACTGGTTCGATAATGATTTTCAAACCATAAAATAAATAAACCGCCTAAGCCCAAAGTTATAGCCATTAAACCAAAACTATCCAAAAGGTAACCCTTGATAATCGGATAAGCAAAAGCGCCCATGATAGCGGTTGGGATAAAGGCCGCAATTAATTTCAAAATAACTTTTGGTCGTTGCCATAAGGTTCTTAAATAAACCACCAAGACTGCCAAAATCGCTCCCAACTGAATAAAAATGGAAAAACTCTTACTAAAATCAGAACTAGTAACTCCCAGTAGTTCACCAGATAATTGTAGATGAGCTGTCGAAGAGATTGGTAAAAATTCGCTTAGTCCTTCAACAATGCCAAGAATTAACGCCTGCCACCAAGCCATAGTTATTTTATAAAATGAATAAGTCTTCTTTTATTGTATAGCAATCCGAGGGTTTGGCCAAGCTTTGACCGACCCAATTATAGTTGATAGAATAAAATTATAAGCTATTAAAAGGAGAAAAATATGGCACAAATTTACTTGCACGATGAGTTTAATCCAGAAGATGGCGCAATGCTTCAAGCCCTGTATTCACGAAGTCCTGAAAGCGTTGAAAATCATGTTGAAAAAGTCCGTAAAACCGGTTCTGGAAAATTTATGGAATCATTTTATGTTGGCTATGGTCACTCCAGTATCGGCGACTGTGGTAGTACCACTATGTTTATTGAAGGACTCAGTATTTTGGCTGATAAAGCTA
>CAZXQE010000055.1:0-4508 GCA_964643015.1 uncultured Gammaproteobacteria bacterium | reverse complement strand
TGGACGAAGTGACATCAACCAACCATAATTTTGAAGTATACTTTTCGGCGGTCTGAGCCAATTTTTCGGCTTCAGCCACCTGAGCCTGATATTCTTCAATTGAAGACTCAATAAACTGTTCAGCTGCAGGGTCGCCAGTAACATAGTCCATGAATTTTTCAAAGACTGACTGGCGATTTCGTTCGTTGACTGTGGCAAAAACCTGATGCAGTTTCCACCCCAATCGACTCAGGTTGTTGATGGTTCTTTGGCTGTGCGGGCCATCCAGGACAGCCGAATCATGGTCTAATTCGTTGTAGACCAATCCCCGGGCTTTCATAGTGGCAGTCAAACCATCCGGGTCGCCATCAGCAACAATTAGAAAAGTCTCTTCGGGAAATTCTCCTGATTTGATTATTCTAGAACAAGCCGGAGCTGTCTGGCGGTCAACGATGGTCGCCTTTGTCCCAAGCAAGTCACGAATCATCTCAGCGCTTTTTAAGATTTCTTCATCGCGAGGTGATCTTACTTCAGTGACCCCGTGATGATCTTTTAAGTAAACCTGAAACCTCAAACTACGTACAGCAAAATCAATTGCCATGTGCAATGCTTGACAACAGGGTGTGTCTAAAAAAGCTACTCGGGAACAACCCTTAGCTGCCATTTTATCTAAAAAAATCATCACCTTTTCTAGATCATCATCATTCAAAACTTTAGTAAATAAAGTTTTTTCATGATTGATAACAGGATTAGTAACAGTGATTTCAGTGACAACAACGCCTTCGGTCATAACTACATTATTTTTTTCCATTTTTCCTCCCCTGACTATTTTTAGCGTCCGGTCAGTACGGATCTTTTTTGCCCAATTGGGCTTTTTTTGTTAATGAACAAACCTCTTTCACAAACATCACACTATAGCATAATCTTTTATAAATGTCAACAATAAACTAACCGCTTATAGCGATTTTTACTGAACTATATTAGATTAGGCTAACTTAACCTTTTATTTTATGGCCAAAAAGCCACTTCCAAAATCAAATCTAGGCCGAATTGCTGTTTAACCTCAGTTTGAACTTTTTCAATTAAAGCGCGCATTTCCTTGGCAGTTGCTCCGCCATTGTTAACTAAAAAATTGGCATGCTGTGGACTAACCTGGGCTCCCCCAGTAGAGAAACCAGACAGCCCCGCTTGTTCGACAATAAAGCCGGCTGGAACTTCACCACGGCCAGTCGCCCCAATAACTTCAGCCTTAGATAAAAGCTCTGGAGATTTGCTAGCAACTTCAGTCACTAAAGCATTTTTAAAAACACAACCAGCACTAGGCAGAGTCGGATGCTTTTCTCGACGATATTGACGATGACTTTCAGCCATTTTTTGTAGCTCATCTTTCTGGCCAGACTCTAAAATAAAGCTAGCTGACCAAATTAATAATTCTGGTCGTTCTTTAAAAATACTATGCCGGTAAGCAAACTGACATTCGTCATGATTAAATTTCTCTAAAGTATTGGTTTTAAAATTATAAGCAATTACCTCGGCTAAATTATCAGCTATCCAACCACCAAAAGCTCCAGCATTACCACGAATTGCTCCACCAACTTGCCCAGGAATACCAGCCGCCCATTCTAGTCCAGCTAAACCATTTTCCACTGCTTCACTAACTAATTTTGACAAACTACAGCCAGCCCCAACCGTTATTTTTAAATCATCAACTGTTGGATTGACACTCGGCAAAGCAATAACCAAGCCACTAACCCCTTCATCAGCAATTAGCAGATTACTGCCGCCGCCTAAATATCTGGTTGATATATTATTAGCCCGAGACCATTGCCAAGTTTGATCCAGTTGGCTAAGTGATTCTATTTGAACAAAATACTCAGCTGGCCCACCAATCTGATAAGTGGTAAACGATGCTAGCCTAATATTTTCTTGGATAAATTCTGGTTTTTGGACAATCATAAAACTATTTTTTACCTAATAATTGTTGGCCAGCACGAAATATATCGCCAGCCCCCATCAAAACTACTGTCTGGTCGTCAGTAATTGTCTGACGCAAATATGTGATCAAGCTGTCCATATCATCAAAATAACCAACTTGATTATTTTTACCGTTATTTTTTCGACTCATCTCTATTTTGCTAGCCAATTCTTGACCAGAAATTCCACCCCCTGCTTCACGAGCTGAACCGTAAATCTTTAGAATTCCAACTTCATCGGCTTCATTAAAACTAGCCGCAAAATCGTCAAGTAAAGCAATGGTTCGACTAAAAGTATGCGGATGAAAGAAAACTCGTAGCCTTTTTTCTGGATAACGTTGTTTTAAGGCTGTTAGGCTCGCTTTAATTTCAGTTGGATGATGAGCATAATCATCAATAATATCAGCCCCTTGAAATTGCCCTAATGTTTCCAAACGTCTAGCTGTACCACTAAAAGCAGCTATGCCTTCACGGATTTTATAGAGTGGCAAGCCTAATTCTACGCTAGCCGCCAAAACCGCTAACGCATTGCTAACATTATGCTTACCTGGCAAGCTAGCACTAAAATCACCTAAATCACCGGCGTTAGCTACGGCCATTCGACTCAACTTCTCATCTTCGCTCTCGTCGTCCAAATCAACTCCCATTTTTACTCTAAAATACTGACGACCATTAGCTTGATTTAAACCATAAGCAACATAGTCAGCGGCATTATCAATAGCATAACTAATAATTCGACCACGACAATGAACTGGTGCAATTTTTCTAATAATTGGGTCATCATAATTGGCTATCAAATAACCATCAGTCGGAATCTTGGCAATAAAATCAATAAAGGCTTGCTGGTAGTCTTTGGGAGTGGGATAAAAATCAACATGATCATAGTCAATATTGTTGAGCACCACCATTTTTGGTTGAAAATAGCGCAATTTATTTTGATATTCATCAGCCTCAATCACCATTATGCTTGAGCTGCCCAGCAAACTAGCGCCATTAAATTGCGGCACTCTGGAACCGACTAAGACATTGGGTTTTAAATCACCATTCCATAGAGTAAAGCCAAGCCAGGCCGAAGTTGTAGTTTTACCATGTGAACCAGCTACAGCGACACCATAATATTGCCCAAATACCTGTCCCAAAGCTTCAGCATAAGTTAAGGTCGGTTTATTGGCTAAAGCCCAGCCAACTTCAATATTATCAGCGTTATAAGCGGTTGAATAAATAATTAGTTCAGCTTCTTCTAGAGCCTGGTTGACACCAAAACCACTGTTTACCTTGATTTTATTATCCTTGAGCACCTGATCAGTCATAAAAGTCTCCGCCACATCACTGCCACTAACCGAGTAGCCACGATTTTTCAAAAACTGAGCCAGCATTGTCATACCAACTCCTTTAATTCCAATACAGTAAATATTTTTTATTGCTGACCACTCCATAGTTTTAAAAATATTTTTCAAAAATCTTATTTACCTCTTCACTGCTAGCAATTTTAATTGCCAAGGACCAATTAGCTATCTTTTCTTCTTGCCCAGCCTTGTCAGCCAAAATCTTTTTAATCCAAAGACTTAGTTCTTTGCCAGCTAAATCTTTTTCTAAAGCAACTATGGCCGCACCAGCTTCTTCAATTACTTTAGCATTATCCAACTGATGGGAATCTGGCATTGGAATAATCAAGCTGCTTTTCTTAAAAGCTGCCAGTTCAATCAAGGTGCCTAGTCCAGCCCGAGCAATAACTAAATCAGCTTCATGATAGGCGGCAAACATTAACTTTTGCTCTAAAAAATCAGTTCGATAATAATCACTCTGGATTTCCGCCCCACCTTTACCTCGGCCAGTTAAATGAATAACATTAGCTAGCTTAGTAATCTCGTCTAGTTGATCTTCCACTAGACGATTGATACCAGCCGCCCCAGTTCCACCGCCAAAAATCAAAACCACTGGTTTTCCTTGAGAGAAATGCCACGGAGCTTGAATTGTCTTATCTACTTGATAAAATTTTTCTCTAATCGGCGCCCCGAGCCAAATAGCTTTAGAACCATAATCCAAGCGTGATTTTTCAAAAGTCACCAATACTTCACTGGCCGCCAAAGACATTAGCTTGTTAGCTAATCCGGGACGATAATCCAGTTGTTCAATTACGACTGGCACTCTGAATAATCGAGCAGCCCAAACTACCGGCACACTAACAAAACTACCGGCACTAAGTACTAATTTGGGCTTATTTTGATAAATAAAAAAAAGAGCCTCAAAGAAACCAGCTAATATTTTAAAGAGGTCGGTAAAATTGTTAACTGACCAATAACGACGAAGCTTGCCACTGCTAATGGCTTTAAAATCAATACCCGCCTCTCTAACCAATTCTTTTTCCGGACCACTAACTGTCCCCAACCAGGTTAATTGCAATTCTGACCTATCTTTTCTTAATGTTTCAGCAATCGCTAAAAGTGGCGTCACTGAACCAGCCGTTCCACCACCAGTTAACAAAAACAATGTTTTTCTATCCTGTTGCTTCATATTTCTGTTAAATTATCTGGCAGCTGAGCTCTTCTAGAGATA
>CAZXQE010000054.1:0-4572 GCA_964643015.1 uncultured Gammaproteobacteria bacterium | reverse complement strand
TAGAGCACCTGCTTTGCAAGCAGGGGGTCAAGGGTTCGAATCCCTTAAGGTCCACCAGTAAACAGTTCCATTTTGGAGCTGTTTTTCTTTACTTTACTTGGTTTTTCCGCTATTCTAGATAGTAGAAAAAACCATTTATGTTGAATCCCAAAATCCACGAACAAGCGGCTGCGACTTTGACAGCCAATGAAAACTCTAAGAAGTTACTTCAGGCTATTTATCGTGCGCAAAATAGTTCTCATGAGCCAAAAGGTGATCAACCACGCATCAAGGTGTCCAGTGTTATTTCGCGGATGTCTTTTTTTTATGAAAAAATTCGTAATGCTGTTGATTACAAAGAAGAATATTTACTGCGCAAAGAAGCAATTGAACGAATTTTACGGCGGCAAGTTTTAATTGAAGGAACGCTTAAAGACGAAAACCCTGAAGAAATTAGCCGTCATTTACTAACTGAGTTGATTCGTGGTGGTTATTTACCCAATAATCAGCTGCCCGTTACTTTGATTGGTGAAATCGGCCAAGTCATCAAGAAATATCTATTTATTCGTGATGAGGCTATTGCTCAGATTATTCAAAACAGTGATCAGGTTAGCTTGATTAAAAAGGATTTAGTTAAATTCAAGCAAGAAATTTCGCAGCGTAGTCAGCTTATTGGTTGGTTATTAGCGGTTTGTGCTAGTGAAATTGAAAGTCGGCTGGGTAATGATCAAGTTCTAACGCAAACTATTAATAATCTTTATCAGTATTTACTTGATAATGTTGAGTTAGATAACCATGAAGATTTGGCTGGTGATTTGCCGATTCAATTGTATTTGTCGATTAGCCGCAATTTTACCAAATTGGACGATGACATGTTGTCATTTATTTTGTTTAAATATTACATTGCTGATTGGCAAAATTTAGAGCCAGATAAATGGCTGGCAGTGGCGAAAAAGATTTTTGATCTTAAAACAGCGATTAATCAACAGCTGCAACATCCTTTAACCGAACCAGTTAATAAAATCACCAAACGCTATTCGGTGTTTATGCGGGTTTTGCTAGATGTTTTTAAAAGCGATCCCGTTGGTATTTACGCCAGTTTTAAAAGCGATCCTAAAGCTTTCCCCAGGCAGATTAAAAAAGTCTGCGAAACCAATTATGGCAAAGCCAAGAATCTGCTCTGGCGAGCGGCGGTGCGGAGTATTATTTATATTTTCTTAACCAAGAGTGTTTTAGTGGTGGCCCTGGAAATTCCGGCTAATAAATTTTTTCATGAACCAATTAGTTGGGGAGCATTGCTATTTAATGCTATTTTTCCGGCCGGTCTATTGTTCTTTTCAGTTTTGATGACCAAACTACCCAACGGTGACAATACGGAAAAGATTATTGCCGGCATTAGTGAATTAACTTTTGAGGAAAATAAACGTAAGGAAAAAATTAAAGTGCGTTTACCCAAGCATGATGTTAGCTTTTTGGTTAAAATCTTTAATTGTATTTATTTCTTGACGTTTGTTATTACTTTTAGCGGCATTATTTGGGCCTTGAGTAAAATTCATTTTACTTGGGTTAGTACCTCAATTTTCTTATTCTTTTTGGTCTTTGTGAGCTTCTTTATTATTCGGATTAAGCGAGTGACCAATGAACTTCGAGTGGTGGATAATAAAGAAAGCCTGTGGCGGATAATTTTTGACATTTTTACTTTGCCAGTTATGGCGGTTGGTAAATGGTTGAGTGAAAAATTTGATAAAATGAATGTGTTTGTCTTTTTACTCGATTTTATTATTGAAACACCGTTTAAGTTTTTTGTTGATGTGGCCGAGGATTGGACTAATTATGTTAATGATCGTCGAAATCAAATAAATTAAGCCTTATGATTGAAGATACTGGACTATCTATTGAGGATTTATTAAATAAAAAAGCTCTGCAACGCGAAGATTCGCCAGCGGCTAAGCTAGCCAAGCAGCAAGCTAATATTCGTTTTCAGGCCATCGAAGATGAGGTCGCGGCCCAGGCGGCTACTTTGGGGTTGGGTTATATTAATTTAATTGATTTTCCAATCAGCCCAGAGGCTATTACGCTGTTACAGCGCTCAGAAGCGGAAAGTTTTTCAGCGGTTTGTTTTTATTACGACGAACAGAACATTAGAATTGGCACAACTAACCCAACCGAAGAGTTGACGGTCTTTATTAAAGAATTGGCAATTAAGCGTCACGCTCAACTAAAGCTTTATTTACTGTCGCCACGCAGCCTGGAATATGGTTTAAAGATTTATGATACTTTGCCCAAAGTTAAGCGCATGGAAGGCGTGGAAATTAGCCCAGAAGAACTAGTTAGTTTTCAAGCTGAATTGAGTGATATAAAATTGTTAAATGAAAAAATAAAGAAGGCTAACATTAGCCAAATAATGACGATGGTTATTGCAGCAGCACTCAGGGCCGATAGTAGTGATGTTCATATTGAAGCAGAGGAAACTGGTGTGGCTGTTCGTTTGCGCGTTGATGGCTTATTGCAAGAGGTCGCGATTATCCCGAGAGAACAGTGGAAACGAGTTATTGCTCGTTTAAAGACAGTGGCGCGAGTTAAAATTAATGTTGAAGACAAGCCGCAAGATGGTCGGTTTGATATTTATTTACCTGAGGAAAAAGTAGCCGTTCGCGCTTCGTTTTTGCCAACTGCTTTTGGTGAAAGTGTGGTACTTCGTCTCCTAAGGCCAAAGTCAGCGGTTTTGCCATTAGACAGTTTGGGTATGCGGCCAGCAGTTCAACAGGTTCTAGAGCAAGAAATGGCTAAGCCGAATGGGCTTATTTTAACGACTGGTCCAACTGGTTCCGGTAAAACCACTACTCTTTATGCGGCTTTAAATAAATTAAATCAGCCGGGAGTTAAAATTATTACCTTAGAAGATCCAATTGAATACGAATTAGCTGGTATTAGCCAGAGCCAAGTTGATGAAGAAAGTGGCTATACTTTTGCTAATGGGCTGCAGTCAATTTTGCGCCAAGACCCCAATATTGTGATGATTGGTGAAATTCGTGATTTGGATACAGCGAGTATTGCGGTTCAAGCTAGTTTAACTGGTCATTTAGTTTTTTCAACTCTGCACACTAATGATGCGGCTGGTGTTTTACCGCGTTTGATTGATTTGGGTGTTCAGCCTTATCAGCTGGCACCAGCTATTAATGCGGTGGTTGGTCAGCGTTTGGTGCGTCGACTGTGTCCACATTGCCGCCAAGTTCATGAACCAAATGAGGAGGAGCGCGAGCAAATCAACAAGATTTTAGCGGTTGTCTCACCAAAGGCTGGTATTGATGTGCCAAAAGAATTACCGACTTTTTATAAGGCCGGGGCTGGCTGTGAGCATTGTGCTGGTTTTGGTTATAAAGGCCGAGTTGGTCTTTATGAAATTTTCACTTTGAGTGAGACCATGAAAACTTTAGTTAATGAAGGAGCGCCAGCTTTTAAAGTTCTACGGCAAGCCATTGAAGACGGTATGGTGACGATGCTTCAGGATGGCGTACTCAAAGTACTGGATGGTCAGACTTCTTATGAAGAAGTTTTACGCGTCATTGGTAAAATTGATTATATCAATGAGCTTTATGATATTGTTGTTTCACAAACTTTGGGCCGGGGTCTAAAGATTACCGAAGCAAATTTAAGTTTTGGTGAAGAAGTAGCCAAAGATATTAATAATGCTGGAGCACTGCTCTCCACCAAGACAACTAGCGAAATGATAGCCTCGGTTATGGCTGGTGCAATTATTAGTAAGGCTGGTGATGTCCATATTGATCCAATTGAAGGTGGGGTTAAGATTCGTTATCGTTTGGATGGTATTTTGCACGATATTGTTACTTTAGGGGCTGAGCATTATGTGCCACTGATTGGTGAGATAAAAACCTTGGTTGGTTTGTCGCTCAGTACTAAGCTACCGACTTTTGATGGTCGCTTTAGTATGGATTTACCGACTGAACGCATGGACTGCCGTGTATCTTTGATTACTGGCGGCTATGGTGAAACCGTGGTTATTCGTTTGCTATCCAACCAGGCCATTAGTTTGGAACTTAGTGATTTAGGTATTCGAGATACTTCACTTAAAGCCATTGAAACTTCAGTTCATAAAACCAAAGGTATTGTCATTACCACTGGTCCAACTGGTTCTGGTAAGACGACTACGCTATATGCTTTGTTAAAGGGTTTAAATACTCCAGAAGTTAAAATTATTACGATTGAAGATCCAATCGAATATCATTTGGACGGCGTGATGCAAACTCAGATTGATTCGGCTGGCGGCTATACTTTTGCAGCGGCCCTGAGGTCTTTGATGCGTCAAAATCCAAACATTATTATGGTTGGTGAAATTCGTGACGAAGAAACAGCTAAAACAGCGGTTGAAGCTAGTTTAACTGGTCACTTGGTGTTATCGACTATTCATGCCAATAGTGCGGCTGGAGCAATTGCTCGTTTTGCTGGCTTGGGCGTAGAAAGAGCGATGCTCGCTAGTGCTCTTGAATGTTCAATTGGTCAGCGCCTGACTCGTCGACTTTGTCCAAAATGTAAACAACCAATCGAACCGACACCAGAAGATTGGGCGCGAAT
>CAZXQE010000053.1:0-4705 GCA_964643015.1 uncultured Gammaproteobacteria bacterium | reverse complement strand
CTTGATCACCTTTTTCGGCGTGACAAAGAAAAAGCGGCCGTTATGGTCCATGATTTCGCATTTGCCCGTCAGCCGGCACTGCCAGTTGGCGCCGCTGTCGCTGGTGAAAAAAGGCCCGTTCGGCGTTGCGGATCCGGAAAAAATGTCGACCGAGCCTGCCGATTGCAGTATGAGGCCATTGGCCGGATCGGTGAACTGGATCTGCTCGATGCTGGTTAGGCCATCAGTTCTTCCTATACTGGCATCCTGATACCGGCTGCTGACGATCCTGCGCTCGCGCCAGCTACGACCGCCGTCCATGGTTGTCAGGAGCAGGGCTGCGGCGAAGTAATCGGAGATTATTTTTTGCCCGCCGATCCAGCCGGTCGCCTCATCCAGGAAATAGACATCGTTGAAGTGGTAGGTATAACTCGCGCTGAGCCCGGCCGGCGCCATTGCCTGCCAGGAGGCCCCCCGGTTATGAGTCAGCAGCAGGGTTTTGTTTTTGCCGGTGACGCAGAGGGTGCTGTCATCGATGAGTGCGATGCCCTTGAGTTCGGCGCTCGAGTTGCTGACCTGCTGCTGCCAGCTTTCGCCGGCGTCGGCAGTGTGCAGGATCAGCCCCTTTTCGCCGATCGCCCAGCCTTCGTCGCGGTTGCGAAAAAGCACCTGGCGCAGGTTGTTGGTGAAGCGGATCTCCTTTTTTGTCCAGCTCTCGCCACTGTCAACCGATTTCAGGATCAGGCCGTTTTCCCCGACGATAAAGCCATCGGCCGGAGTGGGGAAATGGACGTCGGCCAGGGTGTTCTGCCACGGGATTTCGATCAGCCGCCAGCTCTCTCCGCCGTCCTGAGTTTTCACCACCGTGCCGTATTCACCAACCGCCCAGCCGGTGGTGGTGTCGGCGAAATAGAGCGAGCTTAACTGGTTGGAGGTCGGCCCGGGCGGCAGGATCTGCTGCCAATTGCCCTGGGCGACCGAGGGATGGCTGCCGCAGAAGGCTATCCCTGCCAGCGCCCATGCGGCCATGCGACGAATATAAGTCATTGGATTACTCCACAGGATGATCAAGTACCACCTGCACCGATCAGAAGCGCAGACCGCAACTGAAACGGTTGATATTTTCCAGTATGCCGTGGGATTGCCAGGCATAATCCAGAACGAACAGGGCGCCGCCGGTATAAAACTTGAGTCCGGCGCCCAGGGTCAATCCGCCGCCGAGGTCATGGTCCTGCTCGAAAAGTGTACCATAGCCGCCGCGCAGGGCGAAGGCGCCAAGAAAAAGATACTCCGCTCCCAGATTCAGACTTTCACTGTTGTTGGAAGGATGCAGGAAATCGACGGCGGCCGTGAGGCTGTTGCGCCGGGAGTGAAGCACCCGGGCCGCCAGGCCGAAGCGAAAGGTAAGCGGCAGGGAAAAGGCGTCGGTGTCGAGCGCGGCGGGCAGCTGTGTGCTCGAATTATGCTGCTCATCGATGTCGACTTTTTGCGTGAGATCTCTCCCCCTAAGGCGCAGATCGGTGCCGAAATTGGCGATCTCGACCCCGAGGGTGAGCCATTTTATCGCCGACGGCCGGTAGAGTGCGCCCAGATCGACGGCGCCTGCTGCCGCGGTGCAGTGGTAGATCCTCTGGTGGATATATTTGGCGGTAAAGCCCATCGCAAACTGGTCGGTAAAGGCGAAGGAGTAGCTCAGCGCCAGGGCCAGATCGGCGGCGTTGTAGAAATCGCCGGTCCCCTCGGGCTGTTCGATGGTGCGCACCGCCTGATCCGGGACCCCGAGATAGGTCAGGGCGGCGCCGAAGCCGTGCCGCCCAGCGGGCACGACCATGCCGATGTAATCGTGATAGATGTCGAGAAACCAGTCGGAATGGTTGAGCGTGATCTCCGGACGGCGGCAAAGGCTCAGTCCCGCCGGATTCCAGTAGAGGGCCGAAGCGTCGTCGGCGACGGCGGCAAAGGCCCCGCCCATGGCGATGGCGCGCGCCCCGACGCCGATGCCGAGAAAGGGGGCCGCGGCGGTGCCGACATTAGTGACGCCGCCGGAATAGACTGATTCCTGAGCCAGCAGCCGGGCGGTTGAGAGCAGAAGCAAGGTTGCAACGGTTCCGGTTTTCATCGGGCTTCCCCCTTTGCGCCGCCGAAGCCGATGCGCACGCCGGCCATCACCAGGCGCGGAGCGCTGTAAAAGTCGGGGCGCCGGTCGCCCAGCTGATAATTGAGCGTATGGGTAAAACTCGCCCTGCCGGTGTCGGTGAAGACGTCGATCTCGTTGCGCTGGTCGAAGAGGTTGTAGACCTTGAAAAAGAACGAGGGGGTCAGCGAGAAGAGCCGCAGATCATAATGCGCTGCGAGGTCGCAATTGAAGGTCAGAGGTTTGCGGGCGCTGTTCTCGAAGGCGGTGCGCAGCGAACGGTCCGGATCGGTCGGGGTATAGGGCAGGCCCGATCCCGCCTGGAAAATCAGGCTGATGCCCCAGTTGGCGGCGGTGGAATAGGTGACCGAACTATTCAGGGTATGACGCTGGTCCCAATCCAGGGGCAGTACCTGTTTTTCGCTCTCGCGCGGCGGCGTGCCCTGGTTGTCGGTGAAAACGGCGAAGGGATCGGAGGCATTGCCGCGTGCTATCTGAAAAGTGTAATCGATATTGGCGGCGAATCCGTGCGCGGGCCGCTTCTCCAGGGCGATGACGAAACCGCGCACATTGCCGTAATCGCGGTTGATATAGCGAGCATAGGCCTGTCCGCCTTTGAGCCGGATAATCTCCTGCCCCAGCAGATTCTTGATATCCTTGAAATAGACCGTCGCATCGACGGCCACATCCGCGGCCAGCTGATGCTGGAGGCCGGCTTCCCAACTCACCGTCGTTTCCGGCTTGAGGTCGGGATTGCCGACCATGGTCGAGAGGGCGCCGAGCTTGATCTCGTACTCGGAGTTCCAGTAGAGCGATTTGAAATCCGGGATCTGGGAAAAATGGCCGTAGGAAAAATGGATCACCCCCTGGTCCGAGATCGGAAAGGCCAGACCCAGCCGCGGGCTCAGCTGGGTCTTCACTGTGGCGCCTCGCCGCGGCGCGGAGAGCACCAGTCCCGCCTTCTGGTCCGGCACGGAGGGCAGGCTGCCATGAGCGTCGAAATAGTCGAACCGCAGCCCGGCGTTAACGACGATCTCCTTGTATTCGATCTTGTCCTGTACGAACAGGGCGGCCTCGACCGGCTTGTTGGTATATTCGTCAAACTGGGTGGTCTCGCGGCCGGCGAGATAGGGAATGAAGAGCCCTTCGATCTTGTTGTCCGGGCGGTTCACGATCTCGCGCCAGGAATAGCCCAGGCGGTAGCGCTTGACCTCGATGCCGGTCTTGAGCAAATGGATGGGATGCACCTGGGAGGTCAGCTCCAGCCGCGCTATCGCGGTGCGGTTGCGGATTTCGCTGTGCTCGTTGTTGCTGGCATCGGTCACATATTCCAGGTTTTCCTGAGCGTTGCGCTGATAGATCTGTTCGGTGGAGATTGCCGGGAAGAGATAGCGCTCATCATAGAGATCGGCGAAAAGGCGGCGTTTGTTCGTCTTCGTCAGCTGCGAGAGGCTGAGGGAGAGCTGGCTCCGGGCTGAAAGGCTGTAGCTGAAATTCAGGGCCTGGGCCAGGGCGCGGATGCTCCGGCGGCTGTCTGCTTCCGGGAACCGGGCGTAGCGCTGGTCGTATTCCCCGTTCTCCTCCCCGCTGTAGAACACCGTATAGCGGATCGGCAACGCTGGCCAGTGCGTCAGCTCCACGCTGCCTTGCAGGGTATGCCGCTGAAAGTTGTTCATCGCCACCCAGGCGGAATCGCCGGAGTGGGCGTGCGAATTGTACGTGGTATAGCCTTCGCTGTGGGGATCGTCGACGGGCAGGCTGAATTCCCGGCGCCCATATAGCCAGCCGTCGCTGCCGGCCCGGCGGCCGGCAAGAAAAAAGGTGCCGCTGAGGAGCGGAATGGGGCCGGAGAGCGAGGCGATGATATTCCGCTCGGCGAGCGGATCCATAGCGTCGATGTTATAAAAGAGCGCCTTGTGATTGCTGAGGTAATCGCCGGCATAGGCACCAATCGTCCCGCTGAGCTGTTCCGTCCCCTTTTTGGTGACGATATTGACGACGCCGGACTGCGCCTGGCCGTATTCCGCGTTGAAGGTCCCGGAGATAACCTGGAGTTCCTGAATGCCGCTGTTGTCCACCTCGATGGCCTGGCTGCGGTCAAAGCCGTCGGTCACGGCCATGCCGTCCACCAGGTAGGCCACCTCAGTGGCTCGGCCGCCGCGCATGTGGATCTGTCCCCGGGTATCGATGGTGACCCCCGCCTGCAACTGCAGCAGGCGCGCCATCTCTTCGGCGGGGAGCTCGGCGATGCGGGATTCGGAGAGCGAGGCGGTGGAAAAGGTCATATCTTTCTGGATCAGCGGCTTGGCGGCGATGATGGTGACGCTCTCGCCGGCGATCACGGTCTGCCGGAGGGAAAAATCGATGGCGGTGGTATAGTCCGCCGAAACGGCAATCTCCTCGATGGTCTGGCGCTCATAGCCGACCATGCGGCAGGAGAGGCGGTAGCGGCCCGGTGACAGGTTGAGAAGGAGATAGCGCCCTTCAGCGTCGCAGACTGCGCCGCGGCTGGTGCCTTCGATGAGGATCTGGGCGCCGACCAGAGGGGCATGGGAGGAGGCATCCCACACCCGCCCGGCGATCTTGCCGGTG
>CAZXQE010000052.1:0-4784 GCA_964643015.1 uncultured Gammaproteobacteria bacterium | reverse complement strand
GTTTATTAACGACAAAGGTTGTTAAAGCTTCACCGTCAATATCATCAGCAATAATCACCAATTCTTTTTTACCAGCTTGAATAATTTTTTCCAGTAGCGGCAAAACGTCCTGAACAGTCGAAACCTTGCGATCAGTAATTAAAATATAAGGATCATCAAGTTCAGCTCGCATAGTTTCGGTATTGGTAACCATATAATGCGAAACATAGCCCTTATCAAATTGCATACCTTCCACTACTTCCTTTTCTACACCAAACGACTGACCTTCTTCAACGGTAATTACTCCTTCATTACCAACTGAATCCATGGCTTCGGCGATAATTTTACCAATTTCTTGATCATTAGCACTAATTGAAGCCACTTGAGCAATTTCTTCTTTAGTTGAAATCTGCTTACTCATTTTTTTCAAGCGCTCCACTACTTGAGCCACCTCTTTTTCAATGCCTTGGCGAATTTCAATTGGATTGATACCAGCCGCTACCAACTTCAAGCCCTCATTAATCATAGCCTGAGCCAGCACTGTGGCGGTTGTGGTGCCATCACCAGCCAAATCATTAGTTTTAGAAGCCACTTCTTTAACCAAGGAAGCGCCGATATTTTCAAATTTGTCTTCCAGCTCAATTTCTTTAGCTACGCTAACACCATCTTTAGTAATTACTGGGCTACCAAAGCCTTTATCAATAACCACATTACGACCCTTGGGGCCAAGAGTCACCTTAACGGCGTTAGCCAATTGATCAACGCCTTTTTTTAAAGCAGTTCGTGCCTTGTCATCAAAAATAATTTGTTTAGCCATATAGTTAATCGTTTATTTAATAATTACTAGAATATCTCTTTCCGCAACCACTAGATATTCTTGATTATCAATCTTTAAATCTTCAGTGGCGTACTTTTTAAATAAAACTTTCTGACCAACTTGAACACCAATTGGCGCTCGTTGACCATTATCGAGTAAACGACCAGGACCAACGGCGACAACTTCGCCTTGCTCTGGTTTTTCTTGACTTACTGTATCAGGTAAAATAATGCCGGACTTGGTTTTTTCCTCAACCGAAAGCGGCTTGATAACTACCTGATCATGTAATGGCTGTAGGTTCATAGACATAGCATTAAGAATAAAAATTTAGCAGTCGAGAGCTTCGACTGCTAAATATTATAGCAAGGACTTTAAGGTTGTCAAGTCGCTTATTTTAGTGATGGCGACGCTGCAATTCGGCGGCTTTGAGACGTAAAATCTCTCGTGCTAATTGTGCCCGGGCTTCAATAAATTCTGGTGTATTTTCAGCTTGAGCCGTCATTATCTTTTCTGCTTCAGCTCGAGCGGCAGCTACGGTTTCTGGATTAATTTCCGAAGCCATTTCAGCCGTATCAGCCAAAACCACCACTTTATTAACTGAAATTTCCACAAAACCACCCTGAATAGCTAAATATTCAATCTGACCATCAAGCATTTTAAGCATGGCCACCCCTGGCTTCAGCAAAGATACCAAAGGAATGTGATTGGGTAAAACTGTAATATCGCCTTCAACGGCCGGTAAAGTCACCTGACGAATCTGGTTTTTATAAACCACTTTTTCCGGTGTCGCTATTTCAAATTTAATTGTCTGTTCAGCGGACATATTTTAGGCTTGATTTAAGCTGCCTTTCATATAAAAATCGCCTTCTGGCTTATCATCGTGTAGACCAGCTAAGATTTCGGCACAATCCTTGACAGTTTGTTCAATTCGAACATATTGACCGGGAGTGCCAGTAAAAGACTGAGCCACAAAGAAAGGTTGTGATAAGAAACGTTGCAAACGTCTGGCCCTAGAAACCGTTAAACGATCTTCATCAGACAATTCTTCCATACCCAAAATAGCAATAATATCTTGCAGGTCTTTATATTTCTGTAAAACTCTTTGGACTTCAGTTGCCACCCGATAATGCTCTTCGCCAACAATATTGGGATCAAGCACGGTTGACTTGGAATCAAGCGGATCAACCGCTGGATAAATACCGAGTTCTGATAATGAACGCGACAAAACCACAGTTGAATCCAAGTGAGAGAAGGTTGTGGCTGGCGCTGGATCGGTTAAATCGTCAGCTGGTACATAAACCGCTTGAATCGAAGTAATTGAACCTTTGTCAGTTGAAGTGATGCGCTCCTGAAGCTCACCCATTTCACTGGCTAAAGTTGGCTGATAACCAACCGCACTTGGCAAACGACCAAGCAAAGCTGAAACTTCAGAGCCCGCTTGAGTAAAACGGAAAATGTTATCAATAAAAAGTAGCACGTCTTGATTTTTTTCATCACGGAAATATTCAGCCATCGCTAGCCCAGTCAAAGCAACACGGGCGCGAGCTCCTGGTGGTTCATTCATTTGGCCAAAAACCATACAAACTTTATCTAAAACGCCGCTATCTTTCATTTCATGAAATAAATCGTTACCTTCGCGAGTACGTTCACCAACACCGGCAAAAACTGAATAACCACCATGTTCTTGCGCCACATTATGAATAAACTCTTGAATTAAAACAGTCTTACCAACACCAGCGCCACCAAAGAGTCCGACCTTGCCACCTTTAACAATTGGACAAATAAGGTCAATAACCTTGATACCAGTTTCCAAAATTTCAACTTTGGTTGACTGTTCATGAAAATCTGGCGCTGGACGATGCAGTGGATAACTTTCTTTAGTTTTTACTTCACCACTACCGTCAATAGTTTGCCCCAGCACATTAAACATGCGTCCAAGAGTTTCCTCACCAACTGGAACACGAATCGGCTGACCAGCATCAACAACTTCTTGACCACGTCTTAGACCATCAGTCGAATCCATGGCAATAGTACGAACAATACCACCGCCTAAATGTTGCTGGACTTCCAAAACAACTTCTCTTTCTTCTTGCTTAGCTGTTAAAGCCTGAAAAATTGGTGGAACTCCTTGTTCAAATTTAACGTCAACAACTGGCCCAATAACCTGTTCAATAGTTCCTAAATTTTGTTTTGTCATATATTTAATTGGCCAAAGCATTAGCACCAGCACAAATCTCAGCGATTTCTGCCGTAATGCCAGCTTGGCGGACTTTATTATAGGTTAAACGCAAAGCATCAATCAATTCATCAGCAGCTTCAGTCGCATTTTTCATCGCCACCATGCGCGCTGATTGCTCAGAAGCATTGCTTTCCAAATTAGCTTGATATAATTGAACTTCTATCAACCGCGGTAACATTGCCTCAAGCACTGTCTGCCGACTTGGTTCATAATTATATTGATAATGATAAGCTTTAATTTTCATACTGTCTGGCAACAATTCTTCCAAAGCTTTACCAGTAGTCGCTTCACTATAGAGACGACTATCTGTTTTTTCCGCTAAAAAATCTTTAGACGAAGACAGGCCCGGAGCTTCTACTAGACCCAAAAAATCACGATTAGCATTAATATCAATCGGCAATAACTGACGGACTCGCGGTGTTTGCTTAATAGTGGAAATAAAATCAGTAAAAGCTACAAAAATCTTATCATAACGGCCAGTCAAATATTCATCCATAATTGTTCGAGCCATCGCCACAACTTGCGGCAACTGCGAACTGCGCTCATCCTTGGGAAAACTAGCTACAATTTTTTGACCATAACGAGTGGCTAAAACTTGGCCACGACTACCAAACAAATAGTAGTCCACTGCTTGATCACCGTGTTTTTTAACTGAATTTAAAGCCTTATTAATAACATTACTGTTAAATCCACCACACAGGCCCTTATTGCCACTAAAAACCAACATGGCAATCTTGCCAGTTGACTGACGATTACTGGGCCAGCCTAAAAAAGGATGCTCCAAACTTTTATCAAGACTTAGATTGAGCAAAGTCATCCAAGCTAAGTTGGCATAAGTACGAGTAGCCAAAGCATTATTAACCGCTTTTTTCATTTTAGCAGCAGCCACCAATTGCATCGCTTTGGTAATTTTGCGTGTGCTCTTGATTGACTTTAAACGGCGTTGTAAATCTCTGGTATTGGCCATATTTATTGCCAGCTAGCTTGAAATTTATCTAGTAAATCACCTAATTCTTTTTCACCAGTTTCATCCAGTAAGCCAGTTTCAGTAATTTTAGCAGCTGTTGCTTGACCAAAATCATGCCAATAATTTAACCAATCACGCTCCCAACTACCAACCTTATCAACTGGCACATTAGCCAAGCGTCCACTAATCGCAGCATAGAAAACCGTTACTTGATCTGCCATGGCCAAAGGTTGATACTGGCCTTGTTTCAAGATTTCGGTTAAACGGCGGCCGAGCTCCAATTTTTGTTTAGTATTTTCGTCCAAATCAGAACCAAACGAAGCAAAAGCTTCGAGTTCACGAAATTGGGCTAATTCCAAACGTAATTTACCAGCAACTTTCTTCATGGCCTTGGTTTGAGCACTACTGCCAACACGAGAAACTGATAAACCAGCATTAATGGCTGGTCTTAAACCTTTATAAAATAAATCTGGTTCCAAGAAAATCTGACCATCAGTAATGGAAATAACATTAGTTGGAATATAAGCCGAAATATCACCAGCCTGAGTTTCAATAATTGGCAAAGCGGTAATTGACCCACCGCCTTTTTCAGCACTAAGTTTACAAGCTCTTTCCAAAAGACGAGAGTGTAAGTAAAAAACATCGCCAGGATAAGCTTCACGGCCTGGCGGACGACGAAGTAGTAAAGAAATTTCACGATAAGCTACCGCATGTTTGCTCAGATCATCGTAAATAATTAAGGCATCTTGACCTTGTTCTAAAAAGTATTCGGCCATAGCACA
>CAZXQE010000051.1:0-4803 GCA_964643015.1 uncultured Gammaproteobacteria bacterium | reverse complement strand
GCCGCAAGGCGAATATCGTTTTTATGATGGCCCGCCCTTTGCCACTGGTTTGCCACATTATGGCCATATAGTTGCCAGTGTTATGAAGGATGTTGTGCCGCGCTTTTGGACCATGAAAGGCTATCATGTTGATCGCCGCTGGGGCTGGGATTGCCATGGACTACCAATTGAAAATATTGTGGAAAAAGAACTCGGCTATCAGCACAAAAAAGATATTGAGGCCTTAGGCATTGATAAATTTAACGAACTCTGTCGTTCCAAAGTTTTAAGCTATGTTGATGAATGGAAAAAAATCGTTCATCGTCTCGGCCGCTTTGTTGACATGGAGAATGCTTATCGCACCATGGACCTACCATTTATGGAGTCTGTTTGGTGGGTTTTTAAGCAGCTTTGGGACAGGGGCTTGATTTATCAAGGTTACCGTTCAATGCATGTCTGCCCGCGCTGTGAAA
The DNA here is from genome assembly GCA_964643015.1 of uncultured Gammaproteobacteria bacterium. Lineage (GTDB taxonomy): Bacteria > Patescibacteriota > Patescibacteriia > Patescibacteriales > Patescibacteriaceae > UBA1359. The sequence goes on along the minus strand of CAZXQE010000051.1, from coordinate 4,351 downwards.
CGACTTTGTCTCAATCTGAGGTTACTGAGGGTTACAAAGATGTTAAAGACCTATCCTGTATTGCCAAGTTTCCAATAGTTGGCCAAGAAAATACTTACTTTCTAGCTTGGACTACCACTCCTTGGACCTTAATTGGTAATGTTGCTTTAGCCATTGGCGCAGAAATAAAATATTCTAAAGTTAAACTTAAAAAATTAAACAAAGAAGGTGAGTGTTTAGACAACAAAATGGACGCACCTTTTGCTGAATACGAATATTACTTTGTGGCTACCGAAAGAATTGCTGAAGTTTTTAAAGATAAAACCTATGAAATCATCAGTCAGCACCAGGGCGCTGAGCTAATTGGTCAAAAATATTTACCACCATTTAAGGCTTATTACAATAAAGTTGATTTAGCTAACCATGATAATGGCTGGCAAGTTTATGGCGGTGATTTTGTTAATACCGAAGATGGTACTGGTATTGTCCACATTGCTCCAGCTTTTGGTGAAGACGATTTACAATTAGGCAAAGCCAACAATCTACCATTTGTCCAACATGTTGGCATGGACGGCACTATCAAAGCTGAAGCCATTGATTTAGTTGGACTCAATGTTAAACCCAAGGAAGATCATAGTGCGACCGATGTTGAGGTAATTAAATATTTAGCCGCTGCTGGTCTATTATTTGATAAGGCTAAATATGAACATAGCTATCCTCATTGCTGGCGCTGCGATACACCGCTACTTAACTATGCCACTTCTTCTTGGTTTGTTGATATCAATAAAATTAAGCCGGAACTACTGAAAGAAGCTGAAAAAATTAATTGGTCGCCTGACTATATTAAAAACGGCCGTTTTGGCAATTGGCTTGAGGGCGCTCGTGATTGGTCAATCAGTCGTCAGCGTTTTTGGGCTTCAGTGATGCCAGTTTGGCAATGTTCTTGCGGCTGGCAAAAAGTTTTCGGCTCAGCTCAAGAATTAGCCGAGGCCAGTGGCCAAGAAGTTACCGATTTGCACAAACACATTGTTGACAAGATAACCGTGCCTTGCCCTGATTGCGGCGGCCAAGCTCATCGCATTCCCGATGTTTTAGATACTTGGTTTGATAGCGGCTCCATGCCCTATGCTCAAGCACATTATCCTTTTGAAAACCAAGCTGACTTTCAAAATAATTTCCCGGCTCAATTTATTGCTGAAGGTATTGATCAAACCCGTTGTTGGTTTTATTATCTCCATGCTATTGGCACTGGCTTAGGCTTGGGTGCCCCTTATCAAAATGTTATTGTCAACGGTATTGTTTTGGCTGAAGACGGTAAAAAAATGTCCAAGCGCCTGCAAAATTATCCTGATCCTGGTTTGGTGATGGAAAAATATGGCGCTGATGCCTTGCGTTATTATCTTCTTGCTTCACCAGTTACTCAAGCCGAAAATCTTAATTTTAGTGAAAAGGGGGTTGATGAAGTAGTGAAAAAAATCACCCTACCAACCTGGAATGTCTATAAGTTTTATGACCTTTACGCTGACACTAATAGAAAAATTATCAATTACACTGATTGGCAATCCGATAATCTTTTAGATCAATGGATCGTAGCTCGTTTGCATCAGCTTTTTGAGGAGGTTAATCAGCAAATGACCGCCTACAATCTACCCAAGGCTGTCCGACCGCTAGCTGATTTTGTTGATGATTTATCTACCTGGTATTTACGCCGTTCTCGTGATCGTTTCAAAGGCGATGATTTGGCTGACAAAAATTCAGCCCTGCTAACCATGACTTATGTTTTACAAAACCTAGCCGTTGCCATGGCTCCAGCCATGCCATTTTTGGCCGAAGCTATTTGGCAAAAAACAACTGGCTTCAATTACCAAGATCAAAGTCAGTCGGTTCATTTAGTTAATTGGCCAGAAAATTTACCAATTAATGAAGCTGTTTTAAAAGAAATGGCTATTGTTCGACAAGCAGTTGAACTTGCTCTAGCCAAACGAGATGAAGCTGGTTTCAAAATTCGTCAGGTTTTACCAAGTCTCACTATTACTGCTCCTGAAACCGATTTGAAACTAGTTAGCTCAATTGGTTGGAATATTTTAGCTGATGAACTTAATGTTAAAAAAGTCGAAACCCAAAATTCATCTGATAATTCTTGGCAGGTTGAACTCGATACCACACTTACCCCGGAACTAATTCGTGAAGGCCTAGCTCGGGAACTAATTCGCAACATCAACTTACTACGCAAACAAGCTGGTCTCAGCCTCGATGATCGAACCCAAATTAGCTGGCAAGGTGATAGCTCTTTAGTTGCTACTACTTTTGATGAATGGTCAAGCCTAATTATTGCCGAAACCCTAAGTTTATCAATTGAAAAAGCTGAAACCCCAGCAGATCAAACACTTATTGACAAAGAGTTAACCCTGGAAGATGGAACTATTAAAATATTTTTAATCAAAGCTTAACTAATAATTTAATTCTATGTTAATTGTCTACATTTTAATTGGCTTAGCCGCTGTTCTGCTTATTTGGCTAATTGCTGTTTACAATGCCTTAATTGTTAGTAAAAATCGCCTATCTGAGGCTTGGAGTGATATTGATGTCCAGCTCAAGCGCCGTTATGATTTAATTCCCAATCTAGTTGAAACTGTCAAAGGCTACGCTGCTCATGAACAAGAGACTTTAACTCAAGTTATTGAAGCTCGCAATCAAGCCATTGCCGCTCAAACTAGCGGTGATCATCAAGCCCAACAAGCAGCTGAAGACAATCTATCTGGACTCCTTAAAAATCTATTTGCTTTAAGTGAAAATTATCCAGACTTAAAAGCTAATCAAAACTTTTTAGAGTTACAGCGCGAACTAACTGACACTGAAGATAAAATTCAAGCCGCTCGTCGTTTTTATAACACCAATGTTCGAGACTTTAACACCAAGTTGCAAGTTTTTCCAACCAATATTTTTGCTAAAAAACTTGGCTTTACAGCTGCTGATTTTTTTGAAATCAAAGAAGAAACTGAACGCAATAATGTTAAAGTTAGTTTCTAGCTAACTATGAATCTTTATCAGCAAGTCAGTAGTAATCGGCATAAAACTTGGCTACTCGTTGGTCTTAGTGCCAGCTTGTTGCTTTTGGTTGGTTTTGTTTTTAGTCGAGTTCAAGATAATCCAATCTGGTTATTTTTAGCCTTGGCTTATACTTTAATTTCTAGCTTGGTTAGTTACTGGTGGAGTGATAAAATTGTTTTAGCGATGAGTCAAGCTAAATTGGTAGAGAAAGCTGATTCACCGCAACTCTATCGTTTAGTAGAAAATCTTTGTATTGCTGGCGGTTTACCAACCCCCAAGATATACGTTATTCCCGACAGCGCCCCTAATGCTTTCGCGACTGGACGCGATGCAGAGCATGCGGCTGTTGCTTTTACTTCTGGTCTTCTTGAGAAACTAGATAAAGCTGAACTCGAAGGTGTAATCGCTCACGAATTATCTCATATTGGTAATCGTGATATCCTATTGGCCACAATGGTTTCAGTTTTAGTGGGCACCATTGTTCTTCTGGCTGATTGGTTTGCTCGTTGGTCATTTTGGGGTGGTAATAGCAGAAAGAATAACGATAACGACAATAATCAAGTTCAGGCAATTTTTTCAATAATCGCTATTATTTTAGCCATACTAGCCCCACTTTTTGCTCAAATGATCCAGCTAGCTATCTCTCGTAAACGAGAGTTTATGGCCGACGCTGATGCTGCCTTACTAACTCGTTATCCTGATGGTTTGATTAGGGCTTTAGAAAAAATCAGTGCTGACCCTGAGTCACTAGAAGTAGCTAACCGAGCCACGGCTCATCTTTATTTTGCTTCGCCTTTTCAGGGAAAAGAAGGTGTTCCAGCTATGGCTAAACTATTTATGAGTCATCCGCCAGTTACCGAAAGAATCGCTGCTTTAAAAGGTATTAAACTTTAATTATATGACCGACAATCTTCAACAAGCTTGGCAGGAGGAAAATAAACTTTCCAAATGGCGCCGCTCATTATATATAATTGCTACTATTTTTAGTCTTTTAATTATTGGTGGTTTATTGATAATTTGCTGGCCAACCGCTAAAGAAAACACTGCTAACTGGAAACAAAATCTTATCAAGAAATCACATGAATTAGTGATTAAAATCAAAGAGTGGCAAAACAATAATGAGCAACAAGTAATTAATGGTGATATTTTAAAATAATCAATATGACTACTGCCGAAATCTATCAACTAGCAATTAAACTAGGTATCGAGGCTGATTTACGAGGACCAAAATCAGTCAAAGAACACTTAAGCTATACTAAGAAAAAATACCAACAGCTTGATAAGACAGCTAAGGCTGATTTTGATTTAGAAAAATTAACCA
>CAZXQE010000050.1:0-5087 GCA_964643015.1 uncultured Gammaproteobacteria bacterium | reverse complement strand
TTGTCTGGCGCTGGATTGGGGCTAGTCTAATTGCTTTAGTGTTATCATTAATAATGATCGTAGCAATTGTTCGTTTTCCTTGGCCCAATCCGCAATTATCTTTTGACGCTGGAACATTACTCGAAGAAAGATTGGGTGATCTTGGTGGTGAAGCTGGTGCTTCTTCACGTTGGGCTTTGCTGCCAAAAATGACTGAAGCTATTGGGCAGCAGCCAATTGTTGGTCATGGCTTTGGGGCTACGATTACTTATAAGTCAGCTGACCCGCGCGTCTTAGAAATAAATAACGGCGGTAGTTATACCACTTATGCTTTTGAATGGGGCTGGCTTGATATTGCTTTTAAATTTGGTTTGCTTTGGGCTATTTGGTATTTTGTTTGGCTTGGGCGAACCGCTTTTGTTAGTTGGCGACAAGGAGTTTTGGGACAAGCTTTAACGATTGGTCTAATTGTTCTTTTGGCAGTTCATTTATTTAGTCCTTATTTAAATCATCCTTTAGGTATTGGCTATTTATCAGCAATGCTAACCTGGCTAACGGCCAAAAAATATGATTAGTTATTATGTAATTGCTAGTTTGGCGGCTTTTATCATTGCCGCCAGCCTAACACCTTTAATTAAGCGTTTAGCTTGGAAATTAAATATTGTTGATAAGCCAGATTTGATTCGTAAATTACAAGAAAAGCCGGTTGCTTTACTGGGTGGTTGGGCTATTTTTGTGGCGATTAGTTTGGTACTTTGGTATTATCGTCAAGCTTTAGTGATTGGTGATCTCAATTATTATCATTGGCTTGGGGTTTGGGTTGGTGGTCTAATTTTGATGATTGGTGGCTCGCTTGATGATAAATACAATTTATCGCCCAAAAAGCAGCTTATTTTTCCTATTTTAGCAGTTATTGCTGTTATTTTGGGTGGTGTTGGTATTAAAAAAGTTACTGGTTTTGATGGTCAATTAATTTTTCTCAATACTTGGCAATTTGATCTGTTTTTTTGGCAAGGCTTTGTTCGCCATTTTATTGTTTGGGCTGATTTATTTACCTTTGTCTGGCTAATGGGCATGATGTATACCACCAAACTTTTAGATGGCTTAGACGGTCTAGTGACTGGGTTAGTTGGTATTGGTGGGTTAGTGGTTGGACTCTTTACTTTAACGACTAGGTATTATCAACCGGATATTGCTTTAGCTGGCTTTGTTTTAGCGGCTGCTTGTGCTGGTTTTTTACTGCACAATTGGTCGCCAGCTAAAATTTATTTAGGCGAAGGCGGTTCGTTGCTACTTGGTTATTTTCTTGGTGTTTTAGCTATTATTTCTGGTGGTAAAATCGCTATTGCTCTACTGATTATGGGTGTGCCAATTCTTGATGCTGCCTGGGTGATTGCTCGTCGTTTGCTTGGTGGTCAAAATCCTTTTCGCACGGCTGATCGCAAGCATCTTCATCATCGCTTAGTGGCTTTGGGCTGGAGTACTAAAAAAACTGCTTTGCTTTACTATGTTATTTCTTTAGTTTTTGGTCTGAGTGCTTTATTTTTACAAAGTCAAGGTAAACGCTTGGCTTTGCTGTTGGTTGTTTTATTGATGGGTTGTGCGGTAATTGGCTTTTCTCGCCTTGACAAGCAGCAACAAAAACCGTAATATAGTAGCATACCTGCCCCGTAAGGTTTAATTTTTTAATACGATAAAGAGCGATATGCCTAAATTCGCAATAATTGCCACTGGTGGCAAACAATATAAAGTTCGTCCTGGTCAAACTCTTAAGGTTGAATTGTTGCCTTTGGAGATTAATGCTGAAGCCAAACTAGAAGCTTTGCTTTTAGCTGATGATGAAGCCAAAGAAGTTCAGGTTGGTCGCCCAGCCTTAACTGAAGGTATTACTGCTAAAGTTTTAGAACATGGTAAAGGTGATAAGGTTACTGTTGTTAAATACAAAAACAAGACTCGTTACAAGAGAGTTTTGGGACATCGCCAGCGTTATACCAAAATTGAAGTTCAAGCTTGGTAATCATTTTTCTTCAATATAATAAAAAACAGCTCAGTTAATCTGGGTTGTTTTTTTATTGATAAAGAATATACTAAAAGTAGTAATATATAATTTATCAATATGTTTAAAGAGCCCAATTTAACTAATCAGCCTACTAGTATTGAGGTTGAAAAAAATAATAATCCAGAAAAAAGTCAACGTGAGCAAGAGTTGATTGATTTTATTGAAAAAAAGAAAGGAGTATATTTTGATGATGATTATTTTGTAGAGTTAATTTTAGACAATTTTAAAGATCTAAATTGTAAAGAAATAGCTCAAAAGCTGATTGAAGCTGGTCAAGGCACGGCTGTTGCCAATAGTCTGTCTCAATTTAAAGACTTAAATCATGGGGAAATAGCTCAAAAACTAATTGAAGCTGGTCAAGGTACGGCTGTTGCCTGTAATCTTTCCAATTTTGAAGGTTTAAACCATCAAGAAATGGCTTTAAAGTTAATTGAGGCTGGCAATGGTTGGGGTGTTGCTGATGGTATAGATAAATGTAAAGATATTGATTATAAAGAAATTGCTTTAAAGTTAATTGAATTTCATGAAATTGACGCATTTCTTAATAGAATTAATTATTTTAAAAATTTAGACCGAGATATTGTTCTTAAAATTTTTGAAACTGGTCAAGGTGAAGCTTTTGTTAGTCATTATGAAATGTATGGCAATTTACTTGATAGATTCAAAAATCTTGACGAAAAAACAGCCTTTAAATTTATTGAGAATGGTCAAGGCAGAATTGTTGCTAGAAATCTTAATAAATTTCATGATATTAATCATGAAGAAATAGCTCAAAAGCTAATTGAAGCCGGTAGATTTGCATCTATTGCTCAAAATCTTGGAAATTTTAAAAATCTTAACAGAGAAATTGCTTTAAAGTTAATTGAAACTGATCAGGGTTGGGCTGTTGCTAGAAATCTTGATAAATTCAAAAATCTTGATCAAGAAATTGCTTTAAAAATTGTTGAAATTGGCGAGTGTGAGTATGTTATTGACAATTTTGATAAATTCAAAAATCTTAACTACAAAGAAATAGCTTTTAAATTAATTGAAATTAATAATAGCTGGGCTGTTGCTGGAAATCTTGATAAATTCAAAAATCTTGATCAAGAAATTGCCCTAAAGCTTATTGACTTTAACAATGGTCGTGCTGTTGCCTATGGTCTTGATAAATTTAAAAATCTTAATTATAGCGAAATCGCCTTAAAACTTATTGAGATTGGTGAAATTTCTCTTCTTGTTCAAAATTTTGATAAATTCAAAAATCTTGATCAAGAAATTGCCCTAAAGCTTATTAATTCTAAAAAAGGCAGTATCGTTACTCATTACCTCGATATATTCAATGATTTAGATCATGAAGAAGCGGTTCAAGAATTAATTAAGACTGATCAAGTTCATGATATTATTAAAAATCTATCTAATTTTAAAAAAATAGACCATGAAGAGATAGCTCTAAAATTAATTGAAGCTAATCAGGGCTGGACTGTTGCCAAAGATCTTCCTAGATTTGAAGGGATAAACCACAGAGAAATAGCTCTAAAATTAATTGAAGTTGGCCGGGGTGATGCTGTTGCCTGTAATCTTCCTAATTTTAAAGACCTAGATCAAGAAATAGCCCTAAAGTTAATTGAGGATGGTCAAAATTGGGCTGTTGTTAATAATCTGTCCCAATTTAAAGATCTAAATAAAGAAATAGCGCTTAAGCTAATTGAAATTGGTCAAATGTTGACCGTTTTTGAAAATATAAACAGCTTCAAAGATGTTAAGAAAGAAGATTTAATTGAACCACTACGCCAAAGTCTTGATGCTAACTTAGCCTCTCAATTTGTAATTTTTGAAAGTATTGTTGGAAAATCAGCTGCAGATAAAGTTATTATTTCTTTAAACTTTTTAGAAAATATCCACGACAACCTATTGTTTACAGAAAAAGTTTTACAATACCCAGAAGATAAACAACAAAAGTTAAAATCATTAATCCTTAAGCCAATTATTAATGAAACTACCGATTTTAGACAGTTAAATGAATATTTAGGCTATTTCAATCTAGATAAATATCTAGCTGAATTTGGCGAGACTCCAATTAGTAATTACGCTCAGTTTGCTAGACTAGCGCTAATTGAAAGATATAATATCACTATCCCTGAAGAAGCTAGTCCTGATTTTCAAGAAACAATGCAAGCCCTAGTTGCTGCTCCGGGTGTTGATATTGCTTTCTTAAAAGACCTCATCAATATATATAGACAAGATAAGCTGGGGCAGTCAATTGATGATGAACAAGATTATTATAATGACTATAGCAATGGTTGGAATGGAGGCCGAGATGCTGATTTTGCTCAAAAGTTAATCAGTATTATTGAAGGTGACTATGATATTGACAAAGAACAAGTTATCTCTCCTTTTAGCGAAACCATTCCCTTTGATCCACTGCATCGTTTAGTGGCTAATGCTATTGGTATTCATGATTTAAATCAAGAGTCACCCAAGTATAACCAATTATTTAAAGATAATGAACAAGCTCAAGGCATACTCCAAGTCTTTAAAGATTATCATAACCACATTGTCAATTTAGCTCGTCAACATCGTGATGCCAAGATAGCGGCTAACCCTAAGAAAGCCGACAAAGCTCAGGCTGAGTATACCAAGGAACTCAGAGCTACTGGTCTTCTAAGTTTTACTAGCAGTAGTGAAGTCAGACAAATTAATCTCGACAATCTAGATCTAGATCTGTGGCTTAGGGATAAACCAGAAGCTTTTAACGACGTTTTCGAACAGTTATTAAAAGATAGTAGTACTAGACAACAAGTATTAAAGACATTAAATACTTTAATTAAAAAAGAAGAGGCCATAGGTAACAATATTGATCTAGGCAGATTTTCTAATCTGGTTGAATCTCTCAAAGCTAAACAAATTGATGGTCAATTAAAAGACGAACAGCTAGAGGAAGCTATTACTGGCCATGAAACAGAAATAGCCAGTTTACTAGTCTATCTTGGTTTTAATAATCTACGTCGTCAAACTGAAAGTAAGTCTCTTAAGCGTGATTTAGATGAAGTTCTAAAAAATGAAGAAT
>CAZXQE010000049.1:0-5402 GCA_964643015.1 uncultured Gammaproteobacteria bacterium | reverse complement strand
AATTAATTAGTTTTTTATTTATTTAATCCCCATGCTTATGTCCCCATTAGAAATGCAACGCACTCCTTGTGAAGTTTATAGCCGCGTTACTGGCTACCTTCGACCAGTTAAACAGTGGAATGATGCTAAACAAGCTGAGTTTGCTAATCGCCGCACTTTTGTTAATCATGAAGAAGGTGATAGCTGTGGCTGTTAATTAGCCAGCTATGATTATCGGCGGCCTACAGCCAATTAGTTTACTTGATTATCCAGATAAAGTTGCTGCGATTGTTTTTACTAAAGGTTGTAATTTTTTGTGCCGCTATTGCCATAACCCCTTGCTTGTCCGGTCAGCAATGACTGGTGCCACAAATACTACAAGTCAGCCAGCAGTTTCGTTGGCTGACTTGTGGGCTTTTTTAGACCAAAGAAAAGGACGATTAGAGGCAGTAGTTATTACTGGTGGTGAGCCAACCCTGCATCAAGATTTACCAGAAGTAATTGCTGAGATTAAAAAGCGTGGATTTTTGGTTAAACTGGATACCAATGGTACTAATAGCCAGATGGTGATTGACTTAGTCCAGGCTGGTTTAGTTGATTATGTGGCTATGGATGTTAAAGCTCCTTGGTCCAGGTATCGACGCGTTATGCCATTAGCCGATGATGTTTTAGTCAGGTTAACAACTGAAGCTAAAAAAACAGCCGAGTGGTTAATTGCTCAAAGTAAGATTGAATATCAATTTCGAACAACCATGGTACCAGAAATTTTAGGTGAACATGATGTCCGGTTGATGGCTGAGCAGCTGCGTGGCGCTAAATGCTGGTATTTGCAAAAAGCTAATCTAGGTAATGATATTCTAGATCCATTACTAAAAAATGGGCGAACCTATACTGATCAGGAAATGGCCAAGTTAGTTTTGGTGGCGCAAGAAATTATTCAATCAACTGAAACTCGCTAATTGGTAGCGGGCTATTTTTTTGTTATAATGAAATTATAATTTTTTACTTGATCCTTATGGATGAAGAATTACGTCGTATTTTAGCTGAACAATCAGCGGCAATTGAAGATATTAAAGAAAAAACCCAACGAATTTATCGTTATATTTATTGGCAAAAATTTTGGAATTGGTTTAGATTGTTAATTATCGTTATTCCATTAATTGCTGGTGTTATTTATTTACCACCGTTAATCAAGGAAATGATTGATAATTTTACCTCTTTGCGTTAGTTATTATTTATGTCGGAATTATTAGTGGGTCAATCTTTTGAGGCTTTGCAGCAGCGCCTCCTAGAAATTGGGAGGTGGCTTTGACTTAGCTGCCAAAGAAAAGCAATTACAAGAATTGCAGCAGCAAGCCCAAGCTGAAGATTTGTGGTTAAAACCACAAGAAGCCGGTCAATTGTTAAAAAAGATTGAAACAATCCAAAAAGAGATTAATGATTATCGACAAATTACTAAACGATTAGCTGATTTGGCAATGATTATTAAGTCAGCTGATAGTGACACTGATGACCTAATTAGTGAAGAAATAGTTGAACTTACCGCTATTGTTGATAATCTGGAAAGTAGTCGTTTTTTTGATCAACCACATGATGATTTGCCGGTAATTTTATCAATTCACGCTGGCACGGGTGGCGTTGATGCCCAAGATTGGACAGCTATGCTCGAGCGAATGTATTTGCGTTTAGCTGATCGTCAGGGATGGTCTAGTCAGGTGATTGACGAACAAGCGGGCAATGAGGCTGGTCTCAAAAGCGTGGTTATGCGATTATCTGGACCATTGGCTTATGGAATGCTTCGCGGAGAAAATGGCACTCATCGCTTGTTACGTAATTCACCGTTTAATGCTCAGCATCTGCGCCAAACCTCGTTTGCCATGGTTGAAGTTTTGCCAGAATTACCAGCGACTGAGGCTCCAGTTATTGCTGATAATGATTTACAAATTGATGTTTTTCGTTCATCTGGTCCGGGTGGACAAGGGGTTAATACGACGGATTCAGCGGTTCGTTTAACTCACTTGCCAACCGGCCTAGTGGTTACTTGTCAGACTGAACGGTCGCAGCATCAAAATAAAGCTTTGGCTTTAGCGGTTTTGCAGGCCAAATTAGCGCAAAAACAAAGTGAAGAATTGGACAAAGCCAAGCAGGCTTTGAAGGGGCAGCAAATCAAAGCTGATTGGGGTTTACAGATTAGGTCGTATTTTATGTATGGCAGCCAGATTGTTAAAGATCATCGGACTGATGTTTCAACTAGTGATATTTCTGGGGTTTTAGATGGCAATTTAGATATTTTTCTTAAAGCTTACTGGCTTTGGGACTGGCAGCGACGGCAATAGCTTTTGTTTTAAAATAAAATAAGATTATGTCTGGAGGGGGACGGATATCTATGGCTAGCCATCCGTGGTTAGCTTTTATTTTTGGAATTGGCCTGGCAGCCTTATGGCCAATTGCTTGGCCGAAAATAATTATTTTTAGCTTGCTTTTGGGGTTGGCTGGCGGCTTTTTATTTTATTCAAGCACTCGTCGTTTTAGTTGGTTAATATTTTTCTTTTTACTAGGACTCTGGCGTTTTTCTGCTGTTAGTGAAAATTTTAATCAAAATAATTTGCCCAGTAATTGTTATAGTAAGCCAATAATTATTCGCGGTGAACTAGCTAGTCAGCCGAAAGTTAAAGCTTTTGGTGGTTACTCAGTAATATTAAAACAAGTTAGTTATGACTGCGGTCAAGGCTTTGACCAGTTTAATTTTAAAATTTTAATTAATTCTTCGGCTGCTTGGCCAACTGACAATTGGCTAGGGCAGGTCTGGCAAATCAACGGTCGAGCTGAGCCACTACCTGATGGCTCAATCTTTAGCTATCGTTATTATTTATTTCGTCAAAAAATTGGTGCGATTATTAAAAGTTCTAGTCAGCAAGTAATTGCCAAGAAGAAATTAAATTGGTGGCAATTATTACAACGCCAGCAAATAAGTTTAACTAAAAATTTAACCAATTCTCTACCAGAGCCGGCGGCTAGCTTGGCAGGCCCACTAGTTTGGGGCGGTGATGGCCAGCTAACTAAGGATTGGCAACAGAAGCTGTCAGCTACTGGCCTTAGCCATATTACGGCGGTGTCTGGTTTTAATATTAGTTTATTAGTTTTACTGATTGCCAATAATTTATTACTGATTAGTTTTCCACGGCGCGGAGCTATTGCTGTTACTAGTTTAATTATTACTATTTATGTTTTGCTGATCGGTGCACCAGCTTCAGCCGTTAGGGCTGGGTTATTTGGTCTACTGATTTTATGGGGTAAAGAAGCTGGTCGAGCTAGTTTGGATGTTCACTTACTTTTAATCAGTGCTGGTTTAATGTTGATAGTCAATCCTTTTTATTTATGGGGTGATTTGGGGTTTAGTTTATCTTTTTTAGCTGTTTTAGGATTAATTTATTGGACTGATTTTTGGCAGACTTGGCTTGACCGTTGGCCGATTGTTCGTTTGAAAATAATTAAGGAAAATTTAGCTGCGACTTTAGCGGCTCAGGTCTGGACTTGGCCCTTAATCTTTTGGCAATTCGGCCAGCTTTCTTTAATTGCACCACTAGCCAATTTGCTAGTGGTGTGGGCCTTGCCGTGGCTGACTATTTCACTTCTCTTAGCTAGTTTTTCGACTTTATTTTTTCCAGCCATCGGAGTTTTTATTTTTGCACCAGCTGGCTGGCTTTTAAAAATTTTATTAGAAATTATTGCCTATTTAGCTAGTCTACCTCTGGCTAGCTACTCAGTTGATTGGCCCGCTGGCTGGAAAATACTAGTGATTGTTGTTTATTTTTATTTGACTATTATTTGTATAAAAAAATATTCAAGAGATTTGACAAAAAGACAATGAAGTGGTTAATTAAAAATAGAAAAAATAAATACACAAGGAGGGTATCATGATCGCTAAAAAGTGTTTAATAATAACCTTTATGGTCTTGGTAATTGTTTTTAGCCGATTAACTTTTGGCTGGACAATGAGATTTTACGACCCCAGTCTAATGGCTGAGGTTTAAACTTTTTTAAGACACGCTAACTAGGGCGTGTCTTTTTCTTACTTAAAAGCCGGAAAACCTTGCTTTTTCAAGGTCTTTTTGTTATGCTAACAGCAGTTTTTATTGAATTTTATGACTGAACTTGCCAAAGCTTACGAACCCAAAAATTATGAAGAAGCAATCTATCAGCAATGGCTCGATAGTGGCTTTTTTAATCCAGATAATTTACCTTTTCCAGCTGATGCGCCGAGCTATACCATAGTGCTGCCGCCACCCAATATTACTGATAAACTGCACTTGGGCCATGCCGCTATGCTGGCAATTGAAGATTTGCTCATTAGATATCATCGCGCTCAAGGTGAGCGAGCCCTGTGGCTACCAGGAACTGATCATGCGGCAATTGCTACTCAAAATGTTGTTGAGAAAAAACTTTATCAAACTGAGGGTAAAACTCGCCATGATTATGGCCGTGAAGAATTTTTGCGCCGTGTTTGGCAGTATGTTGGTTCAACTCAAGCCACAATTTTACATCAAATAAAAAAGATGGGCGCTTCGCTAGACTGGTCAAGACTAGCCTTTACTATGGATGATGAAAGGCAGAAGGCCGTTCGCACCATGTTTAAACAGATGTATGATGATGGAGCGATTTATCGTGGTGAGCGGATTGTTAATTGGTGTCCTCGTTGTCAAAGTACTTTGGCTGATGATGAAGTTGAATACAAAGAACAGCCAACTGAGCTTTATACTTTTAAATATTCACCTGATTTTCCAATTGCTATTGCGACTACTCGCCCAGAAACTAAGCTTGGGGACACAGCGGTGGCAGTTAATCCACAAGATGAACGGTATAAGCAATATATTGGTCAGACTTATCAAATAGATTTTTGTGGCCAACCGTTAACCATCAAGATTATTGCTGATTGGACAGTTGATGCTAATTTTGGTACTGGAGCGGTTGGCGTAACGCCAGCTCATTCTATGACTGATTGGCAATTCAAGGAAAAACATGATTTAGAAATAGTCAAAGTTATTACAACCGATGGCCTTATGGCCGATAATCTTGGCCGCTTTAGCGGACTTCCAGTTGTTGAAGCTCGCCAGTTAGTCGTTGAAGAACTCGAAAAGCGTGGTTTGCTGATTAAACAGGAAACCATTACTCATAATTTATCAGTTTGTTATCGCTGCGGCACAGCGATTGAGCCATTACCATCAGAACAGTGGTTTGTCAGTGTTGATCGGCCGCTAGCTCGTTTAAATGGTCAATCGCTCAAGGAAGCAGCTTTGTCAGTCGTAGAAAATGGTCAAATTCGTTTTGTATCCGAGCGTTTTCAACGTAGCTATTTAGATTGGATGAAAGGTTTACATGATTGGTGTATCTCACGGCAGATTTGGTTTGGTCATCAGATTCCA
>CAZXQE010000048.1:1582-5506 GCA_964643015.1 uncultured Gammaproteobacteria bacterium | reverse complement strand
GTAGACGATAAACCCGACGATCATGGCCCTCTAAATCTGTGGCTCGACCGATTTTCAAAAAATCAATATTCATGTCTTTTATTTAAGCTGGTTCAAGGAAACACTGCCGCCAACCTCGGGGTCATTTAATTGACCAGACAATTGACTTGGTGAATTTTTTAACATTTGTTGACGCTGCCCTTGTTCGGCTCGATGCTTCCGTAAACATTCTGGACAAAAAACCGGTCGTTTGCCATCAGGCACAAAACGAGTGGTGGTAGCTTGACCGCAACCATCACAAACGGCTGGATATCTAGTTTCAGCAACTGGAGCTTGGACTGAAGCTTGAATTGAAGCTTGGCCTAGAGTTTGAGGTGGAGCTTGAACCAATGTTGAAACTGAACTGGAAATAGTAGTCGTAGTCGGAGCAACCATAACTACCGGCTTTTCCTTAATTTCTTCTTTGTGACTATTTAAATGCCAGCGCATAATATCTTCCTCTACCTTTTCACGACGACTAGCGTAATGTTCATGAGTATAATTGATAACCTTCTCTAAATTCGGTGTTTTGTCATCTCGATTTAGTGGAGCTAAAGTTTTGGCTGAAAATGGATCAGAAGTTAACCCATCAATCATCAATTTCAAATAAAAATTAAACTTGGGAATATTAACCAAATCTTCTTCGGTAAAGAGTGGCATAAACTCTTTAGCCAAAAACTCGGCGTCAGTGGCACCAACACGGAAAGTTACCAAGGTGCCAATATTACCAAAAACAGCTGCTTTAACATTATCACTTAATTGTTCGATGTATTGGTGAGCCAAAATCAAACACAAATGATATTTGCGAGCTTCAGATAAAATATTGGCAAAACTATCAGTAGCAAAGTTCTGAAATTCATCAACATAAAGATAAAAATCGCGACGATCAGATTCATCAATATCGACTCGGCTCATGGCTGCTAGCTGGATTTTAGTAATCATCATTGAACCAAGCAGAGCTGAATTGTCTTCACCAATTCGTCCTTTACTTAAATTCATGATTAAAATCTTACCTTCGTCCATGATTTTTCTTAAATCAATTGACGACTTGGTTTGACCAACAATATTACGGATTAGTGAACTAGACAAAAACTGACCAACCTTATTTTGAATTGGCGCCACCGCCTCGGAAGCAAATTTATCATTATAGCCACTAAATTCATTAACCCAAAAAGCTTTAACGACTGGATCTTGAATTTTTTCAATCACTTCTTTGCGAAAATTCTTATCCGATAGCATGCGAGTAATAGCTAGCAATGTTGAACCAGGATAGTCTAAAACTGCCAAAATAGCATTACGCAAAATATATTCCAAACGAGGTCCCCAAGAATCGGCCCAAAGCTTTTGAAAAACACCAATTAAACCAGAAGCTACTAAATGACGCAAATGAGGTTCAACTTGTTCTACCACGTTGAAAGCAATCGGAAACTCAGCGTCAGATGGATTAAAGTAAACAATATCTTTAACACGATTATCAGGAATATAGTTAATGATTTTTTCTGCCAAATCGCCATGCGGATCAACAACTGCCAAGCCGCGTCCCTTGTTCATATCCTGGACAATCATGTTTTCCAAAACAGTTGATTTACCCATACCAGATTTACCAACCACATACATGTGACGGCGGCGATCATCAATTTTGATGCCAAATTTTTGGCATTGGTTACGGAAAGTGGTTTGTCCGAAAAGAGTTACTTCTTGATTCATAAATTTCAGTAATTAAGCACCGGGCAAATTACTCGGTGGTGGAGCTTGTCGAGGGCCAGAATTTTCTATCTCTAACTCTGGTTCTGCTTGTTCTATTTCTGGTTGTACTTCCATTTCTAATTCCTCTCTTGCCTCTAATTCAGCTTGTTCTCTATTTTCATCTTCTAGATTAAATAATTCATCTAAGCCCAAATCATCTTGACCATGTTCATCAATTGGTAAAGACATTGGCGGTTCCATTTTCTTGCTAGTTGATTTTTGAATCATTGGTGCCTTGACCACACTTTCGATTGGGAAGTGCCACAACGTCGCAATTTCTTCAACATTGAGATACCAAGCATTACGACCAGCTGTGTCATCACGGTCTTTGTAAGCCTGAACTATCTTTCTTTTCTTAGTATTAATTAAGTTGATTTTATTAAAATAACTGGCTGAAGTAGCTGTTATTTTAGTATCTGGTTTGAGTGAATTTAAATCATTAGAACCAAATTGCTTAATATAACCAACCACACCATTAACCGCTTTTGGCTTATTCATAACTTCCTTTCGAGCTGCATAAACAACGCGCAATTTAACAGCATAGCCCATTTTAGAAATTTTTTCTTGAATGGCTTCAACTTGCTTTTTTTGCGCTGGCAGCAAATTCATCATCTTGAGTGGGTCGTTCTTTTCTTCCTTGGCAGCCGATTTAGGTAAGTCGCCCCAAATACTATAAATCATTTCACTCAAATCCCCTAAAGCTGCCAATCCCCAATCAAAAAAACTTTCAATTAAACCCGGTTCAGCCTTGGGTTTAACACCCAATACATTATCAATAGCGGGTTTACCAATCTTGGACCAATCAGCCGCAATTGGTAATAACAAAATTTGATACCAAATCTGCTCGCCCGGACGAAGCGAACTCATTAAGTCCATTAAAGTAGCCATTGGATCCTTGAAATGGAACTCTGGCTTACCCATTTGATATTCAAAATCCTTATAAGTTCTAATTGGTAAAGCTTGCTTAAATTCTGGATCCATCAAAACTGGAACAAACTCAGCTCCCCAAACATCATAGTCGGGATTGGGATAGTTACCGGGCACAGTATCAACGTAATCTTCAACTTCAGCAATTTCAGCGTTAGGATATTGAGAATAAACAGCTGTTTCAACTAAATTACGAAAAGCTGCTGGAGTCCGCACTAAAAACTGAATATAGCCATCAATGCCAACAATTTCAAAACTAAAACCAAGCTGAAACTTACCTTCCCAATAATTTTCAATCAAACTAATACTGCCATGAGCACCAGCTAAATAAGCAAACATATTCTCCAAAGCTTTTGGCGACTGATCATTGGCTTTAGGAATATCAATTGCTAGTAAAGTAAATTTTTGCTTACGATACCATAAACGACGACGCCAATTTAACCAACACAGCAAAGCACCATTCAAAAAAATAGCCGCCAAAATCATCCAACCGTAATAAATAACCAGTCGTCGAAACATCTCGTCAACCGGCAAGCTAAAAAAATTGAATAACGGCCCTAAATTTAAAACTATTTCCATAAGCAATAAAGCTGGATATTAATTCCAGTTTATCATAAGGCTAATTAAAAGAAAAGCTAGCCCCAAATGGTCTAGCTTGCTTTTTCTTTTAGCGCATAACTGCCATCTGGCAAACGCTGGAATAATTCTTTATTGGAAAGTATCAGACTAATGGTTGTTTTTTTAACTAAACGCTGATTCAAAACCTGTTCGATAATTTCATCTTTAGTTAGAGAATATTTAGCTTTCTCCAAAATCTTAACAATAATATCCACCACTCGACCAGCCTGATAACCAGATTCTTTAAGCGCATAAATACCGCGACCAACTAATACGTAACGATCATCTAAAATTAATTCATTATGCACTGTCGCAGCATTGGCTGGCTTATCAGCAAAAATTTTATTAATTCGTTCAGCAATTTCACGAAAATGCAAGGGCTGACCAGCTTCTTTTAAAATCAAATAAATCTTGTCAGTAATGGTTCGCGGCTTAATTTCTGGTAAATCCGCCAAGCCCCAAGCTCCAAATTTATTTTGTTCAACCTGACGAACTGCTCTCAGGACTGAATAAATTGGTTTATATTGATTAATTAATTGGCCATCTTGAAAATTGTGACCAGCTAAAACATTAGCTAAATCAAATTTATTGGCGCTAACTAATTTGTCAGCATTA
>CAZXQE010000048.1:0-1482 GCA_964643015.1 uncultured Gammaproteobacteria bacterium | reverse complement strand
AGCACTAAAAAGCTAGATTGCAAATATTGCTTATCCATCAAACCACCATTGTCAGCAATCAATTGATCCAAAGATTTACGCAACAAAACAACCTGTGTTTCCAGGTCGCGCATTTTTTTCAATTTTTTGAGACCAGCGGCTTCAATCTGACGAACTCGTTCTCTGGTTAGATTGTGAGTTGCGCCAATTTGTTCCAAAGTTTGACGCTTGGGTGAAATAAGACCAAAACGACGAGCTAGAACATCACGCTCGCGTGGGTTAACTTTTTGTAGTAGTTTTTTAACTAATTTTAGAAGAGAAAACTTATCGGAAAGAAAAACATTGTCTAGTGATGCAGCTCGTGTAGTCATAGGCGGATAGAAAAAATAATAACTGACAAACAGTAGCTAAAATCTAACACCTTTTTAAGAATAAGTCAAGAGCTAGGATGTTGCAATCAAGTTTTTATTCATCCTCATCATATTCTTCTTCATCGTAATCATTATAGTCTTCGTCATCCCCCCATTCTTCTGGCGACATATTTAAATTAACAATAATGCTTTCGTTATCTTCGTAGTAGTCTTCAAAAGTTTCTTGCACGGCAACTTTCAAAGCCTCACCGCCTCGTTCAACAGCTGCTGGCGAGAAATATAATTGATTCAAATTGTCATTGCCAGCAAAATTTTTACGTTCAAAATAATCTTTTAAGATGGTCACTTTGTCTTCTAGCGGTAAAGAGTCAACTAATTTAACATCTTCAAAAGTTACCTTGTTGTAATTACCCTGAGTTACATAATCGGCCGCAACAACATAACCCTTGAATTTATCTCTAGTGCCAATAACAGAACTATAATTATCCGGGAAAATCATACCACCTTCACCATCGTCTTCGCCTTGGCCAATCTTAATTAGTTTTTCTTTTACGCTTTGCAATTCTTGACTGTCAATAAAGTAACGGAGATGAGATCTTTCAATATTGTCATTTTGAAGACCAAAGTATTGTTCTTTATTAACTTCCTTTTCTTCGTTTACTTTAGGATCATTAAAAACATAGGCATCATTGTGGGCAAAACAATCGGAATAAATCATGTTGCCTTGTAGCGGCTGAGCTTTAATCTTTTCCATACTTAAACCAGCAGTAACCGTGCCACCATCATCGTTGTAGCTAGTACCAATAATAATCTTTTTGTCAGCAAATTGTTTCTTTAATTTTTCATAGGCCTCAGCAATAATTAGCTGATGCTTGATGGCTTTGTTAGCAATCTCAATGTTATCGATGGCTAGAGTATCAAAATCAGCTTGCTCTTTAGCGGCCACTAAAACTGATTGGGCAATTAATTCTTCTTGGCCACTGGGGCTTACTTCACTAATAATAAAATAGCTAATGTCTGGCCGGAGAACATATTCTTTATTCTTGTCAGAGGTTAGCGGCATGCAACAGTTGGTATAGTCTCCACAAACCCAACCTCGTGGATCAGACTTAGCAGTAATTTCTAGTTTTAG
>CAZXQE010000047.1:0-5506 GCA_964643015.1 uncultured Gammaproteobacteria bacterium | reverse complement strand
CGTGCGCGTCGTCTCGATGGTTGCGGCAGTTTTAAGCGGCAACTGGTGCAAAAGACAACTTGAAAGCAGCTTTTGCCATGATGTTTTTGGCATCTATATTTGGTGATTTTTTAGGTGAAATCACACCTATTCGCCCGAGTGGTC
Organism: uncultured Gammaproteobacteria bacterium; assembly: GCA_964643015.1. GTDB lineage: Bacteria > Patescibacteriota > Patescibacteriia > Patescibacteriales > Patescibacteriaceae > UBA1359. The sequence goes on along the minus strand of CAZXQE010000047.1, from coordinate 5,362 downwards.
GCCGCAATCTCATGAGCGAAACCCGGCATCCCCCAACTTTTTAGATTGCTTGCTTTGTCAAGGTTCGGCGCTTCCGTTGCCAGTCGCGCTCTTTAATTGATTGGCGTTTGTCGTGTTTCTTTTTTCCTCGAACCAAAACAACAGCCAGTTTTAGCAAACTGTCCTTAGTATATAGTTTGAGTGGCACAACTGTCAAGCCCTCAGCTGATGCTCGGCCAAAGAGATGATTTAATTGTTTTCTCTTCAAGAGTAGGCGGCGACTGCGAGTTGGATCATAGTCGCTGATTGAACTAGCCTTTTTGTAAAGACTGATGTGCGCATTAAGTAAATAGGCTTGAGGCTGGTTGTTGATATTGGAACGAAAAACAATGTGACTCCCTTTTAGACTAATTTGCCCAGCTTTGGCAGCTTTGACTTCGAAGCCGGCTAAAACCAAGCCGGCTTCAAGTTCTTCCAGTATTTCGTAATCGTAATTAACTCTTTTGTTAACTGCCAATACGGGCATAAATTATTTTTTGGCGGCCTTAGCCTTGGTTTCCTTGGTTTTAGTTTCTTTAGTTTCTTTCTTGGCTTCTTTTTCTTCAGTAGCAACTAGGTTCCAGGACTTTAAAGCTTTAATGGTTTTATTGTTGGTAATCGCATTAGCTAAATAATCTTTATAACCAGCGCTATTGAGGCGGCTTAAAACTTCTTGATTGTTCTTATAGTGCTCTTTTAGATGATTAATTTCGTGTTCAACTTCTTCTTCAGTAGCAGCTATTTTTTCTTGACGGGTAATTTCATTAATAATCAAAGCTGTTTTAACGCGCTTAACGGCCTGGGGCATTATCTCTAGAATAAATTGTTCGCGATTCTTATTGATGCTAGATAGATAATCTTCTAAAGTTCCACCGTTTTGCTTAAGATTGTTTTGCAATTCTTCCAACATGACTTCGGTTTCACGGTTGATTAAGCTTTCTGGAATTTCTTCAATTTCAGCCTGCTTAATTAATTCTTCAAACATTTGAACCTCAGATTGGCTATCAACTTGGCGTTGACGTTCAATTAAAAGACTATCGGCAATATTTTTCTTCAGTTCATCGATTTTTTCAAAGCCAAAGCTTTTAGCCATGTCATCATTTAATTCTGGCAGTTCGCGATGAGAAACTTCAGTAATAGTAACCTTGAAATCAACTGGTTTGCCAGCCAAAGCTTTCTGATAGTGATCGGCTGGGTAGTCGATTTGGAATTTTAATTCATCACCAACTTTGGCTCCGATTAACTTTTGATCAAAACCAGGCACTAAATAATCTTTACCTAAGATAATGTTAACACCTTTACCTTGTCCGCCTTCAACCGGAACTTTTTCAACCGAGATATTAATGTCAGCGATTACTAGGTCACCCATAATAATTGGTTCAGTGCTTGGTGTTTTTTTACAATTAGCTTCTTGTAATTGATCTAGGGTGCGCTTAATTTGTTCTTCGGGAATCTTAATCGCTTCTTGTTTAATCTTTAAATCTTTATATTTACTGATTTTAGTTTTAGGCAACAAGGTTAAAACAACTTTGTATTCCAAAGGGTTTTCTGGGGCAAGCTTACTAATATCAACTTGTGGTTGACCGACAACTTGTTGATCTTTAGCACCTTTCTTTAGGGCCTCATCAATAGTTTTGTTAACAGCGACGCGAGCGGCTTCTTCTAAAATAGTCATTTCGCCAACTTTGGCTTTGACTAAATCATAAGGAGCTTTGCCCTGACGAAAGCCGGAAACTTTAATTTCACCAGCAATTCGGCGAGCGCCTTCTAAAACATAGGGTTGAAATTCTTCAACAGACAATTCAACTGTTAATTCAATTGAACCTTTCTTTTCAGTGGTTTTTACTTGCATAATATTTTAATTGCTAAATAATTGAGTTAATGGCGGTATAACTTGTTTTTTGCGCGATAAGATACCGGGAATATAAGCGTCGCCAGTTTGGAAATCAGCTGATAAGGCTTGGCCAACTAAGTCGGCTTGAGCACTATCAATAATAAACCAGGAACCTTCATTAATGATATCGGTAATAAAAAGAATAACAGTGTGATAGTTGCTTTCTTGTCGTTTGTGGCCAACAACTTGGCGTAATTCAGCTTCACGACTACGGAATTCATTTAAATCAACAGTTTCTACTTGGCCAATACCAAATTTTTTCTCATGAAATAAAAAGTCTTTAAAATCAGACATTAATATTTGTTCTGCTGACAGCTCACTAACGCTGGCTCTAATTTTGAAAAGTTCTAAGCCAAAAGCTTGCCAATTATCAATTCCAGCCAGAGTGGCTAATTTAGGAATTATTTCTAAATCAGTTGGTGTACAAGTTGGAGATTTGGTAATGACAGTGTCTACTAAAATAGCACTCAACATTAAGCCAGCCAAATTAGGCGCAATGGCAATCTGATTGATCTGATAAAGTTCATAAATAATTGAACAAGTGGCTCCTAGCGGTTTGGTAATAATTTCAATTGGCTGTTCGCCTTCAAAATTAACTTTATGGTGATCAATAATACCAGTAATTTCAAAGTTAACGTAGTTTTCCAAACGTTGACCAGCTTCATTGTGATCAACTAAAACTAATTTCTGACCACTAGGTAAATCTGGTGAAAGCTGCTGTGGCGCAGTAAAACCAAATTTTTCCAAAGCCCAAATTGTTTCTCGATTAATTTCACCAGCAACTGTTGGCTGATAATTGGTTGTTTTAGTTAACTGATTCTGAAAATCAGCATAAGCAATAGCACTAGCGACACTATCTAAATCAGGGGAAAGATGGCCGCAGACAAAAATAGTAGAATTTTCCATAAACAAATTAAGCCTAATTTAAGTTAAGACCTGTCCCTTAGCTTAGCAAGTCTTAATAAAAATAGCAACTCTTTTCCCGAGATAAGTCTACAAGAATCTTGACTTTACTCGATTTTTTTGCTATACTAATGTCAGTTGATTGTGGATAACTCCAACCACTTCAATCAAAAACAAAAACAAAAACAAAAATATGAATAATCAAACTGACCTCCACGCTACTTATTTAAATTACCACCTTTCTCATAAAAAAGCGGTGGCCAAGAAAAGCACTAGCCTTACGGCAGTTCTTAATTTGGCGATCGTTTTTTTAATCGCTATTTTCTTTGCTCAACTACTTAGTGCTTGGCGCTTTGAAGCTGATGCTCGTGAATTAATTACCGAAGGTGCTAAAAAGGTGACTTACCAAATTCAAAATGGTTTTCAACTCTTGGCAGTACCAACTGCTTGCGCTGCTGAACTAGTAGCAGCCGGAGAGGCACAACCTTATACAACTAATTTAATTATGAAAGCTGGCCAGGAAACAACGGTCAGCTTAACTTTTATTAACAAGGGTCAGACTACTTGGGCTGCTGGTAAAACCACTTTGGAAACCGGCCCTTTTTTAAAAACTATTTCTAAAGTTTATCATCAGACTTGGTTAAAAGCTTTTCAGGTAATGACTTTACCTAAAAATGTTAAGCCTGGCGAAAAGATTACTTTATCTTTTAAAATTAGTGGTCCTGAAGCCAAATACGTTGGTGTTATTCAGGAAAATTTTCAATTAGTGGCTGGTGAACAGCCAATTAAAGGTAGTTTGGCTCGTGTTTTTGTTGATGCTAATCAAGTGACTAAAGTTGTTGTAACTGAAAATGTTAAAACCGTTGCGACAACCAATGTTCAGACTGTGGCGGCAGCTAGCACTAAGACTGTTAGTACTTCTAGTGTCAAAGTTCAATATATTACTGCTTATAATAAATTAGGTGAAAAGATTCAGGTGGTTAAAGGCCAATATGTTCCTGGTGTTTCTTTAACTAAGCCATCAGCTAAAGCCATTGCTGCAGAAAAAGCTCGTTTAGCTGCTATTGCTCAAACAAACGTTGTGACAGCAATAACTACTTCATCTAATATTGTTAGCGATACCTATTGTATTGCTCTGTCAGCTTCTGAAAGAGCTGTTTCTCCTTTATGTCAGACTAGTAATAATGAAAGCCAGGCTGGTTCTGGTATGGCTAATTTTTCTAAAAAGTTAAACGAACAACCTCTTATTCGTGTTGGTTTATTTGATAGCACTAGTACTCAGAGAATTACTAGTGATAAAGTTTTTAATCTTTATGCAGCTAGTAATATGTTGGTTGCCAATATTGCGGCTGGGACTGCGGTGAGTGTTAGTTATTCTAAAGATGACAAACAATATACTGCTGACATTAATGGTCAGGTTTATCAGACTAAAGATTATTTAAGATTTGTTAGTCAGTCTGGCAATGATGGTGTTTTTCAGTTGCCTGAATATCGTCATAATCCTAATTGGAATGCTAATTTAAATGACAATAAATTTCGTAATGTTTTAGAATATCGTTATACTCCTAAAACTGGTAAAATTTGGTGGATTAATGAATTACCAGTTGATAGTTATTTAAAAGGTATGGCTGAAACCAGCAATGCTTCACCAGTCGAATTTCATAAAGTCATGGCGACAGCTGCTCGTACTTATGTGCTATATCATTATTATCGTGGTGTTGATTTTGGTTTAACTGGTGCTTCAACTAAGCATGCTGATGAGTTCTTTCATGTTGATGCTACCTATGATCAAGTTTATCGTGGTTATAACTCAGAAATTCGTATGCCTAAAATGGCTCAGGCTGTTGATCAGACTGCTGGTGCGATTGTTACTTATAATGGTAGTTTAGCAATTACTCCTTATTTTTCTCGTAGTGATGGTCGAACTCGTAGTTGGTCTGAAGTTTGGGGTGGTGATGATAAACCTTGGTTAACTTCAGTCGTTGTTTTAGAAGATAATGGTAAAACTTTATTTGGTCATGGTGTTGGTATGAGTGCTCAAGGTGCTTTACTGATGATTGTTGATGGCGGTAAAACTTGGCAGAATATTTTAAGTTATTTCTATCAGGGTACTGTTTTACAGAAAGCTTATTAGTAGTTTTTAGTTTAACCGGCTCCGAGATATCAAGCAAAAAGACATTGATTTCTCGGGGTCGGTTTTTTTATTCTTTATTTTAATCAATGGTGGCTTGACTGCGAGTTGAGTAGTCGCGATAATAGCCTTTATTTATAGGGGCTTGACAGTTTCAAAAAAATAACTTATAGTGAGGTTACTTGTTTAACACTAGGTTAGATAAGTATTTTTGATAGTCCAATTTCATTGGTTGAACTTTAAAAATTTATTGACGATTTTAGCGCTAACAGGCGCTAATTCTATTCTTTATAGTTTTCAAAGAGAGCTTAAACATTCTCTTCAATATTAATTGAGAGTTTGATCCTGGCTCAGGATGAATGCTGGCGGCGTGTCTAAGGCATGCAAGTCGAATGGTCTGGTTTCCAGGCCATGGC
>CAZXQE010000046.1:0-5511 GCA_964643015.1 uncultured Gammaproteobacteria bacterium | reverse complement strand
GATCGTTGTCTCGGTGGTTATTGAAAGTGTAAAACAAATTGAAGCGCAAATGACTATGCGCCAATACGATGGTTACTAAACTCTGGTTAATTTAATAAAGCCAGCTCAGCAATGGGCTGGTTTTATTTTTGCTAGAGCTTGTGTTATATTGATTATATAATTATAAGGAAGAATTATGTCTCGTCGAATTCTGTTTTTTTTCGGTCCGCCAGCTTCCGGTAAAGGAACTCAAGCGGAAAAATTAGCTGAGCAATTAGGTTTACCAGCCATTTCGACTGGTGATTTATTGAGTCGTAACAATCAATTAGCGGGCGAATATAAAGCCGCCATGAATGAAGGCCAATTGGTGGCTGATGAGGTGATTAATGAGCTTTTAATTCAGCGCCTTAGTCAAGCAGATGCGGAAAAAGGTTTTATTTTAGATGGTTATCCGCGCACCAAGACGCAATTTGAATATTTTTATAACAATATTATTAAACCAGAGGATAAAGCTTGCGCCATCGAAATTAGTGTTAGTGAGCCAGAGGTTTACAATCGTTTAGCTGGTCGTCGTTTTTGTCCACAATGTGGGGCTGGTTATCATTTAATTTATAAACCTAGTCAACAAGCTGGAATTTGTGATCAGTGTCAAACGCCGTTGGAGCAACGACCAGATGATACCGAAGAGATTATTAAAGAACGTTTAGGTTTGTATCAGCGAACCATGGGACCTCTAGTGGCTCTCTGGTGGCAGATGGGGGAGTTGGTTATTATTAAAGGGGAAAAAGAAATTAAACAAGTTAATGATGATATTTTAGAGTCTTTAGAGGAAGATGGCTTTCTCAAGCTCAAACCAGAAATTATATGATTCGTTATAAAACTCCCGAACAAGTTGCTTTAATTCGTGAGGGTGGGCGTAAGCTTGGTCAGATTACAGCTAAGTTAGCGGCGGCCGTTAAGCCAGGAATTACGACTGCTGATTTGGAAGAACTGCTGTTAAAATTAATCGCTGAAGCTGGTGGAGTACCAGCTTTCAAGGGCTATCGTTCTAGTAAGCGAGGTCGGCCTTTTCCAACTGCGCTTTGTGCTTCGATTAATCAGCAAATTGTTCATGGCGCCGCTGTACCCGGTAGAGTGTTAAAGTCGGGCGATATTATTGGCCTTGATTTGGGTATGGAATATCCAATAGTCAAACCAGGTGAACAGCCAACTTGGCCAGTTAATAAGTTAGCGCCTCATGGTGGTTATTTTACTGATATGGCTGTCACTGTTATGGTAGGTAAAGTTAGCCGTCAGGTGCAAAAATTAGTTAATATTACGAGGCAGTGCCTAGATTTAGCCATTGAGCAGGCTAAGCCAGGTAATACTTTACTGCAAATTGCTCAAGCTATTCAGCCACTGGCTGAAAAAAATGGTTTTAGTGTGGTTCGTGACTTAGTTGGCCATGGTGTTGGCTTAGAAGTTCATGAAGATCCGCAAATTCCACATTATGCCTGCAATCAATATGGTGAGCAAGATTTGGTTTTAAAGCCAGGCATGGTGATTGCCATTGAGCCAATGATTAGTTTAGGTAGTCCAGAAATTAAAGTTGGCCGTGATGGTTTTGCTTTTGAAACAATTGATGACAGCTGGAGTGCTCATTTTGAGCATACAATTGCCATTACGGCAACTGGTAATCAAGTTTTAACGCTACCAGAATGAGCGAGCCGCTAATATTTTTGGGAATTGATTGGGGGGCGAGTAAGATTGGTTTAGCAATTGGTGATAATCAAACCAAATTAGCTTTGCCTTATGGTCGAGTAGCAACTTGGACTGAGGTGGCAGCAGTAATTAAAAAAGAACGGCCAGATCAATTAGTTATTGGTTGGCCAAGAGGGTTATTGAATAAAAATGATCGAATCCATCAAGGTTGGACTGATTTTGTGGCTCAAGCTGAGGCGAGTGGCCTGCCGGTGAAATTAATTGATGAACGATTGAGTACTCAGGCCGCTGACCGATTGATTAACCATCAAAAAGCCGCAGCCGATCAGGATGCAATTGCGGCGATGCTTATTTTGCAAGGCTTTTTAGATCAATATGAGTCTAACCACTAGTGAGCGATTGCTGATTTTAAAGCGCCGTGAGTACCATGAACATGATGCTTTAATTACCGCCTTTAGTCCTGAAAGAGGTCGGTTGAGTTTACTGGCTCGTGGTGTTGCTAAGCCACAGTCAAAATTGGCTGGTCATTTAGAGCCGCTTACGATAGTGGATGGTTTAATTGTTTGGAGTCAAAGGCCGCTTTTAAGCTCAGTTGTTAGTCGTCAATCCTTTATTGGTTTAAAAGAACAGCTAGCAGCGGTTGTTTTGGCTGGTCAAGTTATCAATCGCTTGTTGTCTTGGTGTCCGGTTGGTCAAGCTTTGCCAGCCGCGTGGCATGATTTAGTTGATTTATTTACTTTTTGGAATCAGGCGCCATTAGGTTTAGCTACTTTAACTTGGTCAGCTCAAGCAATACAATGGCGATTGGCTCATTATTTGGGCTATGCGCCAGATTTAACGACTGGCAAAATCGGGGATAGTCAGATAATTGTGCTGCCAGCAGTAGCAGAATTGTTGCAGCAAGCCTTAGCTGATAATTGGTTAGAATTGACGAAACTTAGCCTATCGCCTACAATTTTAGAACAGACAACTGATTTTTTTGATCAGTGGTTTAAATTTTTGGACTATAATATATGTTAAGAACACATACTTTAGGAGAGTTACGAGCTACTGACAAAGGTCAAAATGTTGTAGTGGCTGGTTGGGTGCAGTCTTGCCGTAATTTAGGCGGTTTAATTTTTATTGCAGTCCGTGATCATTATGGTGTTACTCAAGCTGTTATTGACCCGGCCACTCAGCCAGAAATTGCTGCTTTAGCCCAGGAATTGCGTGATGAATTTGTAATTAAAATCAGCGGTCAAGTTAATTTGCGACCAGAAAATATGGTCAATCAAACTATGCCAACCGGTGAGATAGAAATAGCAGTTGCGGCTTTAGAAATTTTAAGTCGTTCTCTTCCACTACCTTTTAGTTTGGCTGAGGATAAGGTTGGTTTAGCTAATGAAAGTTTGCGCCTGGAATATCGTTTTTTGGATTTACGTCGGCCGAGCTTGCAGGAAATGTTAGCTTCCAAAGATCAGTTAATTCGTCAGTTGCGTCAATACTTTCAGAATCGTAATTTTACTGAAATCCAGACACCAATTTTAGCTAATTCTTCACCAGAGGGCGCTCGTGACTTTTTAATTCCGTCTCGCCTGTATCCTGGTCATTGCTACGCCCTACCTCAAGCTCCACAGCAGTTCAAGCAGCTCTTGATGATTGGTGGTTTAGATCGTTATTTTCAAATTGCCCCTTGTTTTCGTGATGAAGATACTCGTTTAGACCGGCACTATGGTGAGTTTTACCAGCTGGACTTAGAAATGAGCTTTATTGATAGTGAGGAAGATATTTGGCAGATTATTGAACCATTAATGGTTCAACTGACCAATGAATTTAGTGATAAAAAAATTATTGGTTTAGACGGTGATCGCTTCCTTCGGATTACTTGGCATGAAGCTATGGAAAAATACGGCTCTGATAAGCCAGATTTACGTTTTGATTTGAGTATCAAGCCGACTAGTGAACTATGGTCAGTTAGTGGTTTATCAATTTTTAAGGATATTTTAGCAGCTGGTGGAGTTATTAATAGCTTAATTTTGCCTGAAGCCTGTAAGCTTAGCCGTAAACAATTAGACGAATTAGTTGAGCTAGCTAAGAAAAAAGGCTTAGGTGGTTTGGGTTATTTAATTGCCGGTAATGATGGTTGGCAAGGCAGTTTAGCTAAAAATACTGAACCAGAAATACTTGAGCGTTTGCAAACTGAATATGAAGTGGCTAATGGTCAGACTGTTTTAGTGGCAGCTGGTCAGTGGCTGGAGGTTTGTCAGGCTTTGGGTGCTGTTCGTGGTCAAATTGCTAAGTGGTTTAATCTAGCCGATCAAGCTTTAGCAGCGTGGTGTTGGGTCATTGATTTTCCATTTTTTGAAGCTGGCGAAACAGCGACTGGTATTGATTTTGCTCACAATCCTTTTTCAATGCCTAAAGGCGGCTTGGAAGCTCTAAAAAATAGTGACCCTCTAAAAATTGTCGCTCACCAGTTTGATTTAGTCCTTAATGGTTTTGAAGTGGCTAGTGGGGCGATTCGTAATCATCAGCCGGAAATTATGTATCAAGCTTTTAAGGCGGTCGGTTATGAACAAACGGAAGTTGATCGTCGTTTTGGGGCCATGATTGAAGCCTTTAAATATGGTGCTCCACCACATGGCGGTATTGCGCCTGGTATTGATCGTTTGCTTATGGTGCTCAAGGATTATGATTCTATTCGTGATATCTATGCTTTCCCTAAAGATGGCCAAGGTCGCGATTTGTTAATGAAGAGCCCTAGTCCAGTTGATCAGAAACAGTTGGATGATTTGAATTTGACTTGGAAAATAAAAGCCGACCAATCAGCCTAGGTTATGGAAGTTCGAACTTGGCTCGAATTGGATCAGACAGCTTTAACTAATAACTTTCAAGTTTTGCGTAGCTTTTTGGCACCGCAATGCTTGCTTTTGGGCGTGGTCAAGTCTAATGCTTATGGCCATGGATTGATTGATTTTTCACAGCAATTAGTCGAGCTTGGTGCTAATTGGCTGGGGGTTGATTCGATTACCGAGGGGCTGGCTTTGCGTCGGGCGGGTATTACTTTGCCAATTCTTATTCTAGGCTATACTTTGCCTAGTTTGTTAGCCCAAGCTAGACAAGAGAATTGTAGTGTCACGATTTCCAGTTGGGAAAATTTACGCGCCTGGGCTAACTTGCCAGAAAGTGAACGGCCTCAAGTTCATCTCAAATTGGATACTGGCATGACTCGTCAGGGCTTTACTGAAAAAGATTGGTCAGAGGTTTTTGCTTTTTGGCAACAGCAGGCCGGTGATAATTCTTTAGAAGGACTATACACTCATTTATCTTCAGCTAAAAATCCAGCTTTTCCTCAATACACCCAAAAACAATTGATTAATTTTGAACAAGCTTGTCAGTTGGTTAAAGAATACGGTCAGCAACCACTTCGTCACGCGGCGGCTACAGCTGGGGCATTGCTTTTTCCTGAAACCCATTTTGATATGGTACGCTATGGTATTGGACTTTATGGTATCTGGCCCGCCCTGGCCGTTAAGGAATTTTTATCGGAACGGTTGACCTTGAAACCAGTGCTTAGTTGGCGCAGTTTGATTTCAGAAATTAAAGAGGTGCCAAAGGGTACGCCGATTGGTTATGACGGTGTCGAAAAAATGTGGCGGGACGGTCGCTTAGCGATTGTACCAATTGGCTATTGGCATGGCTTTGATCGCGAGCTATCCAGTATTGGCCATGTCTTAATTAAGGGGCAACGAGCGCGAGTCGTGGGGCGAGTTTCGATGGATATGATTATTATCGATGTAACTGATATTGACGATCTTCAGGTTGGTCAAACCGTTACTTTACTTGGCCGAG
>CAZXQE010000045.1:0-5658 GCA_964643015.1 uncultured Gammaproteobacteria bacterium | reverse complement strand
ACCTGATGGACTAGTTGGTCAATATTTATATAGTCTAATTCGCCAAGCTTTAGGCTGGGGGCGCTGGTTTTTACCAATCTTTCTTTTAGCGTTAGCTGTTTTTATTTATTATCGCGAACGACTTAAAATTACGACCACCAAATTTATTGGCTGGGGATTGCTCTTTATCGGGCTACAAAGTTTTTTCCATTTTTGTTTGCCCAATGAAAATTGGCTTAGCCTAGCTAAAGAAGGTCAAGGTGGCGGCTATGTTGGCTTTGGCTTAACCTGGGCTTTAACTCAACTTTTTGGTTACTGGTCTAGCCTAGTTTTAACTGTAGCAATTTTGATTGTTAGTTTTATCTTTATCTTCAATACCAATTTAAGTCGCCTACTTGGTCGACAAAGTATTTTTAATAAAATTCTAATCGAGCCAATCATTAATGGCTCTCGTTATCTTTATAGCCTTTTCGGTAAACGTGATTTCTCTGAAGATTTGTCAGCTGAAGAAGAGCTTTCAACCATCTATACTCCTGAGCCAGAATTAGATGAGCTCTTAGAAGAAGCTCCCTTAACTTTAAAAAGAAAACCACTTTCCCCACCTGTTGAACAAAAAATTCCAGCAGCCAAAACAATGACTGAACCTAAAAAAGACAAAACCATTAAAACCAATGTTGGTAAAATCGATTTACCAATTGATCTATTAGATAAACAATTAGATAAACCTGAAAGTGGCGATACCGTTGTTAGCGCTCAAAGAATTAAAACTACTTTAGAAAATTTTGATATTCCGGTTAGTATTTCTGAAATTACTGTCGGTCCAACTATCACTCAATATGCTATCAAGCCAGCCGAAGGTATTCGTCTCGAAAAAATTACTGGACTAGCTGGCAACCTATCCATGGCCCTAGCTGCTCCACACCCAATTCGTATTGAAGCGCCAATTCCAGGAAAGTCTTTAGTTGGTATTGAAGTTCCTAATCAAACGATTGCTACCGTTGGCTTGCGCGACATGTTTGATAATGCCACTTTTCGTCAACGCAAAACCAATACCATGATTGCCCTAGGCAAAGATGTAACTGGTAAGGTCTGGCTCGAAGACCTGGCTTCCATGCCTCACTTGCTGGTAGCGGGTACTACTGGTTCTGGTAAATCAGTGATGCTTAACTGTATTATTTTAAGCCTCCTTTACGAAAATAGCCCTGAAGATTTACGCTTAATCATGGTTGATCCAAAACGAGTTGAACTTAGTATTTATAATGATATTCCTCATCTTTTAACACCGGTTGTCAACGAAGCTAGTAAAACTATCAATGCTCTCGGCTGGGCTCTCAACGAAATGAGCCGTCGTCTCGAAATGTTTCAAGGCTGTCATGCTAAAGATATCAAGAGCTACAACCAACAATTCCCTGATCAAAAAATACCTTACATTGTTTTCGTTATTGATGAATTAGCTGACTTGATGATGATGTCCCGAAAAGAGGTCGAAGCCAGCATTATCCGTTTGGCGCAAATGTCTCGCGCTGCTGGTATTCATTTAATTTTAGCTACTCAAAGACCAAGTGTTGACGTTATTACTGGTGTTATCAAAGGTAATATGCCAGCTCGTATTGCTTTTACTGTTGCTTCCCAAGTTGACTCCCGTACTATTTTAGATACGGCTGGTGCTGAAAGATTAATGGGCAAAGGTGATATGTTGTTTAGCTCACCTCGCCTCGCTAAACCAGTTCGTATCCAGGGTGCTTTTGTTGGTGAGGGTGAAATTAAACGCATTGTAACTTATATCAAAGCTCGTAGTGGTGAACCGCAATATGTTAATGATATTGTTGAAAAACAAAGCGTTCCCGACCTACCTAACGGTGGCGCTCTAGCTAGCAGTTCGACTGAAGGCAGCGATGATTTACTCGAAAGAGCCAAAGAAGCTGTTGTCAAAAGCGGTCGAGCCTCGGCCACTTATCTACAAAGAATGTTTAAAATTGGCTATCCTCGAGCCGCCAGTTTACTTGATCAATTAGAAGAGCAAGGTGTTATTGGACCAGTTAATGGCGCTAAGCCTCGCGAAATTTATATTAGCCCGGAAGAATACACTGCTCAGCAAAATCAAACCATGAGTGCTCAGCCACTTCACAATCCTGCTAATTCTAGACCACCGGAAAATTATTTAGCTAGTGAAATCTGGTCTGAAGAAATGACAGAAACCACTGATGACAATCCACCAACCGAAGAAGCTGTAGCTGAGACTGAAGAAGAAACCGCTGAAGATGAACTACCAGTTGTTGCTAGTCAACAAATTCTAGCCGATATTTACAGCGAAGCTGATGGAAATGAAATTAACGATAATGAAGATGACCAACAAATAACTAAACGATCTTCTGACTTTGATGATGATGAAGATCAAGAAAAATATTTTAGCCACTAAGTGCTATTTTTATGATTAAAAAAACTTCTTCTACTAAAACAACTATTCCGGAAAATAACGATTGGCTACTCGCTAGCAGCCACGAAGGTCAACTTTCTTTAGATATCTATCAAAATGATAAAAACCTAATTGTTAAATCAACAATTGCTGGAGCTCGTCCTGAAGATATTCAAATATCAATTAAAAATGACCTTTTAACTATTCGCGGTAAACGTGATTTACCTAACGATATTGCTGAAGCTGATTTTTTATTTCGCGAATGCTACTGGGGCGCTTTTTCTCGGTCAATTATTTTGCCCATCGATGTTCAAGCCGATAAAATTAAAGCTTCCATGGATAATGGTGTTTTAACCATCACCCTACCCAAGGCCCCTGAAGCCAAACAAATTGTCATCAAAGTTAAAAACCAATAATTATGTATTGCCAATTAACTTTGAAAAATTTAACCGCTACTAACGCCATTTTAGTTAATAAACAAGGCCAAGAATTTGTTTGGCCAATTGATCAGCTACCCAAAGATAGTCAAATCGGTCATATTTTTAACTGCGCCCTAATTAACCCTGTTAATTTAGAAGAAGCCGATCAAACTATGGCTAAAAGCATTCTCAATGAACTCCTAAACATCTAAACTAGATCACTATGCCTATCCCCAAGATAAATCTAAAACAACCAAACAAACATTGGCTGATTTGGTTATTGTCTTGTTTAGGCTTAATTATAATCACTCTTTCTGGTGGCGGTTATTATACTCTTAAGCACTACGAAAATCGCTTTTTACCAAATACCTCACTTGGCAGTTTAGACATCTCTGGTTTAACCATAGCTCAAGCTGAACAACTTCTTTCTAGTCGCTGGAATAAATTAACTGAAACTGGTTGGACTTTTCAACTCGGCACGACTACCAAACAAATCCTACCCACAACTGGCTCAGTGGAAGGCAGTCTTATTTTTGATCTCAACCAAGAAGAAAGCCTGGCTTTAGCTTGGCAAAAAAGCCATCAAGCTAATCCTTATAAAAAATTATTATCGATTATTAACAGTTGGTTTTTAGGTCAAAAAACCATTGCTGCCATCACAATTAATGAAACTTTACTAGAAGAAAATCTCCAAGCCACTTTTCAATCATTAATCAAAGTCTCAGAACCAGCTAAAATTAAAATTGCTGCCACCGGCTCTTATGAAATTACTCCAGAAATTGCTGGTCAAAAAATTGATTATGACGAAGCTATTAAATTTTTTGGCCAACAATTAATTCATCTTGAGCAAGAGCCAATTGATCTAATTGTCAGCGCCGATCAGCCAATAATCAATCAGGCTAATTTACCTCAATTAGAGCCATTAATCCAAAATTACTTAGCCCTAGCCCCTTTAACCCTAACCGCCAGTAGTAGCGATCAAAAATGGGAAATAAATAAAAAAGATTTAGCTAACTGGTTATCCTTGGAAGCCATTAATGACCAGATCGGCCTAGGTCCTGATAAAACTGTAATTAAAAAATATTTAGAAGAAACAATCGCCAAAGAAGTCAACATCGAACCACAGGCCGGTAAGTTTAACAAGGTTAACAATCGCCTAGAACAATTTACACCTGGCCGTGATGGTCGCAAATTAAACCTTGAACAAAGTGCTTTAGCAATTGAGCAAGCCTTAAAAAATCAAGAAAAAACAGCCACATTAATAATTGATGAAATTAAAAACCCACTCAATGAAAATGATCCTAGCACTTTAGGTATTATTGAAATTATCGGCACTGGCCAATCTGATTTTAGCGGCTCTACGGCCAATCGTATTCATAATATCCGCACTGGCACCAATCAAGTCAGTGGACATTTGCTTCAACCTGGTGAAGAGTTTTCTTTAGTTAGCCTTTTAGGGGAAATTGACGCTAGCAGTGGCTACAAAACCGAATTGGTTATTAAAGAGGGTAAAACTATGCCTGAATATGGCGGCGGTCTTTGCCAAGTGGCCACTACTCTTTTCCGAGCTGCTTTAGCTAGTGGCCTACCTATTACACAACGAAAAAACCACTCTTATCGCGTTAGCTACTATGAACCAGCCGGTACTGATGCGGCTGTTTATATCCCTTGGCCTGACTTGCGCTTTATAAATGACACTGCTCATCCAATATTAATTTTAGGTGAGCTTAGCGGTCGTAAACTTTATTTTAATTTCTGGGGAACCAAAGATGGTCGCTTAGTCGAACAAACCAAACCCACTATTTATAATATCGTTAAACCACCAGCCAAAAAGTTAATTGAGACAACTGATTTAAAACCAGGCCAAGTTAAATGTACCGAAAAAGCTCATAACGGCGCTGATACTTATTTTGACTATAAAGTTACCTATACTAGTGGTGAAGCTAAAAATAAACGCTTTAGCTCTCATTATGTTCCCTGGCAAGAAGTTTGTTTAGTGGGCAAAGAAACCAGCTCTTCAATAGCAACCACGACCGCAACCACAACTGTTAAAACTACACCTCAAGCAGCCACAACCACACCAAACACTTCTGATAGTAAACCCACCTCAACCACCACCCCTATAATTCCAGAACCAATTATTATTCTGCCGAACCCGACTAGTACTGAGGTAGCTATTTAAATCTTTTAAGACAAACAAAAACACGAGCCGCTAAACTCGTGTTTTTTATACAAACTGACTCCGGTAGGGCAGGCAAGAAACCTTTCTCTAGGACAGATCCAGTCTCAACCAGACACGGCTTACAGAAAAATCCCCATGCTTGTCGTGCCTAACCCACCGCAACCAATTTGTATTTTAAAATGTCTTGGCTCTCTCGAGCTGACTAAGTAATATAGCACAAATTAAAAATCTTGTCAAGACTATAAGATAAACGCTCTAGTTACCAGAAAAAACCACCCTAAATCTTGACAAACCCCCTATAATATCTTAGGGTTAAGTATAAAATCAAAACAAAAATACAAAAAAGGAGGGTATCATGCCTACTGAATCAAAAGAAAAATTCTGCAGAGAGTGCGGGAAAAATTTAATTAACAACAATGGCGAAATAGTTGTTGAAGTGGTTCAAATCGGCGACAACGATGGTACTATCAAATGTCTTTGTGGACAAAATTACAACATTCATTGCGAAAACAACAAATTAACCTCAATAGAAGCAACCAAATAACTTTAGAGCCTTAACCGGCTCTTTTTTATTGATAAATCTTTTTAGGTAACAAAAAACACCATAATTCTGGCGCTGACCTACTTTCCCAGGGCTTGATGCGGCCCAAGTATCATCGGTA
>CAZXQE010000044.1:0-5965 GCA_964643015.1 uncultured Gammaproteobacteria bacterium | reverse complement strand
ATGACGATTGAATACGATCCAAATCGTAACGCTCGTTTAGCTTTAGTTTGTTACGCTGATGGTGAAAAGCGCTATATTGTTGCTCCAGTTGATTTGAAGGTTGGTGATGAAATCATGAGTTCACAGAAGTTAATTGAAATCAAAACCGGTAACGCTTTACCTTTGGAATATATTCCAGCTGGTATGCCAGTTTATAATGTTGAGCTTCGTCCTGGTTTTGGTGGCAAATTAGCTCGCTCCGCTGGTAATGCTGTTTACGTCATGGGTGTTGATAAGAAAAATGCTCAATTACGTATGCCATCTGGTGAAATCCGTTTGGTTAACAAAGCTTGTCTTTGTACTGTTGGTCAGGTTAGTAATCCAGATATTGCCCGTATCAATTTAGGTAAAGCCGGTCGTACTCGCCACTTGGGCATTCGTCCAACTGTTCGTGGTACAGCGATGAATCCAAAAGATCATCCACACGGCGGTGGTGAAGGTAATCAACCAATTGGTTTGAAATATCCAAAGACTCCTTGGGGCAAACATGCTTTAGGTGTTCGCACCCGCAATCCAAAGGCGGCCAGCAACTCCTTGATTATTCAACGCCGCAAGAAGAAGCGCTAAATTTGTTAATTAAATTGACCTGCATATGTCAAGAAGTTTAAAGAAAGGCCCCTATATTAATGAACGCCTAGTTGCCAAGATTAAAAAAATGGCAGTTGGTGATAAAACTGTAGTTAAGACTTGGGATCGTTCCTGCACCATTACCCCAGAAATGATTGGTTTCGTTTTGGGTGTTCATAATGGTCGCCAACACACTCCAGTTTTAGTTACTGAAAATATGGTTGGCCACAAGTTGGGTGAATTTTCACCAACTCGCAAATTTGTCAGCCATGGAGGTAAGATGGCTAAGGCTCAGGCCAAAGGCAAGTAATTTAGTTATTAATTGATTTCAGTATATGGAGATTACCGCACAAGCCAAATATATCCGTGTATCACCCCGTAAAGCCGGATTAGTTGCCGGATTGGTTCGTGGCCTTCAGGTCAAAAAAGCCTTGGCCCAGTTGCAGTTTGTCAATAAAAAAGCTGGTCGTCATGTTAGTAAATTACTTAGCTCAGCAATTGCTAATGCTAAGCATAATTACAACATGTCTGAGGACAATTTATTGATTAAGCAAATTTGGGTTGGCAAAGGAGCCACTTTTCATCGCTGGATGCCTAAAGCTCATGGTCGAGCTACACCACTCAGCAAGATGACTAGCCACATTACAATTGTTTTAGGCGAAATTAATGATAGCGGCGCCAAGGAAGCTCGCCGCGTAGAAGCTAGCGCTCCAGTTAAATTGAGCGATTTAGCTAAGCAAGGCGAAGCCCAAGCTACCGCCAAAGTTGAAAATCATGAAACCAAGACTAAGGCCGATAGCGGTTCCAAAGTTGGTTTTGCTAAAAAAGTTTTTCAGCGCAAAGCCGGTTAATTAAATTATTCTTATGGGACACAAAGTTAATCCAAAAATTTTCCGCATTGGCATTATCAAGACTTGGCCGTCTAAATGGTTCAAAGAAGGTAGCCAATATATCAAAAATTTACAGCAGGACGTTAAGTTACGTGATTTCTTATTCAAGAATTTACGAGCTGCCGGCCTAGATCGCGTTGAAATTGAACGCAGTGCCAATAAAGTTACTATCAGTTTATTTGTAGCTAAACCAGGTTTAGTTATTGGTCATGGTGGAGCTGGCGCTGAAGATTTGAAAAAGAAATTGCATACCAATTTTTTGAAAAATTTCCGTATCAATGATATTGGTTTAAATATCAGTGAAGTTAACCGTCCAAATTTGAGCGCTCAAGTTTTAGCTCAAACTATGGCTCTAGAATTAGAACAACGCGCACCTTTCCGTAAATCCATGAAACAGACTATCAACCGCGCTGAACGTTCTGGTGCTTTAGGTGTTAAAGTGATGGTTTCTGGTCGTTTGAACGGGGCTGAAATTGCTCGTACCGAAGTTTTGACTTCTGGTAAAGTTCCTTTGCATACTTTACGCGCTGACATTGACTATGCTCGCGGTACTGCCTATACCACTTTTGGTACCATTGGTATTAAAGTTTGGGTTTATCGTGGTGAAGTCTTTGAAAACGCCGAAGAAGTTAAAGGTGAAGTTGTTGGTCAACGACTACGTTAGTTTATAAAAGTTAAGCAGACACTTGTATGTTAATGCCTAAGAAAACTAAATATCGCAAATCCCATAAAGCTAAAAGAGGCGGAACTGCTTCTCGCGGCAATACTATCAGTTTTGGTAGTTATGGTTTAAAAGCCACTACTGCTTGCTGGGTTACAGCTCGTCAAATTGAAGCAGCTCGTCGTGTTATTACTCGTTATGTTCAACGCACTGGTAAGCTTTGGATTAGAATTTTCCCTGATCGACCAGTTACTGTCAAAGGTGGTGAAATTCCAATGGGTAAAGGTAAAGGTGCTGTTGATCACTATATCGTCCCAATTCGTCCTGGTGTTATTATGTTTGAAATTGAAGGTATTGATGAGCAAAGAGCCCGCGAAGCCATGAACTTGGCTGCCTACAAATTGCCGGTTAAGTGCCAATTTGTTGGCCGCGATCAGCTTAACTAATTGTTTTTATTGTAGATATATGGAATATCGAGATTTACAAACTAAGAGCGAACACGAATTACAATTGATGTTGGCCGAAAAGCGCGTTGAATTGAAAGATTTGCGTTTCAAAAATGCCAGTGGTCAATTGAAAGCAGTTCGAACTATTCGAACTATCCGTCAAGTGATTGCTCGTATTCTTACTTTATTAAATAACCGCCAGAAATAAGTATGACTAAGCAGAATCAGGCTGTTGCTTCGACTGACGCTATCCGTAAGAAATTTAGCGGTGTGGTTGTCAGTGACAAAATGGATAAAACCATTGTTGTCAAAGTCGAACGCGTTAAGGTCCATCCAAAATATCACAAGCGCTATAAGACTAGCCAGAACTACAAAGTTCATGATGAAGCTAATGCTTGCCAAGTGGGTGATCAGGTGACTTTTGTTGAATGCCGCCCTTTGTCTAAGGATAAGCGCTGGCGTGTTTTGACTAATGGTCGCTAAATCCTTTGTTAATTAGTTGCCACCTTTATGATACAAGTACAAACAATTTTAAAAGTAGCTGATAACTCCGGTGCCAAGAAGGTGCAGTGTATCCGCTTGATGAATGGCTATAAGCGTCACTATGCTAGTGTTGGTGATATGATTATTGTTGCTGTTAAAGAAGCCACCCCTCACGCTGCAGTTAAAAAGAGTGATGTTTTACCAGCTGTTATCGTCCGTACTACCAAAGAAATTCGTCGGGCTGATGGTAGTTATGTTCGTTTTGATGAAAATGCTTGCGTTATTGTTGATAAAAAGAATCACGAACCACGCGGCAGTCGTATTTTTGGTCCAGTTCCTCGCGAAGTGCGCCGGGCCGGTTTTGTTAAGATTGCCTCTTTAGCCCCTGAGGTTTTATAATAATCAATTGCTATGAAGATTAAAAAGAATGACAAGGTGATTGTTTTGGCCGGCAAGGACCGGGGTAAGACTGGTAAAGTTTTGCAAGTCTTCCCTAGAGAGCAGCGCGCTAGCGTTGAAGGTGTCAATTTGCTGATCAAGCATGTTCGCCCACAACGCCGTGGTGAAGTCGGTCAAAGAATCGAATTCCCAGCCCCTTTGCATATTTCCAATTTGCAGTTAGTTTGTCCTCAATGTGGTAAACCAACCCGCGTTGGTTATAAATATTTAGAAGTCAAAGAAGGTGACAAGACCAAGGCCCGTAAGGTCCGTTTGTGCCGCCGTTGTCAACAATTGGTTGACTAGTTAACATCTATTTTATGCGATTGAAAGAAAAGTACAATAAAGAGATTGCTCCAGCCCTACAAAGTCAATTCAACTATACCAACAAGTTTGATATACCAAAATTGACCAAGGTTGTTATTAATGTTGGTGTTGGTCGTTTTTCTAAAGATAAGGCTTATTTAGACAATGTCAAAGAAACCTTATTAAAGATTACTGGACAACAACCAATGATGAATCCAGCCCGTAAATCAATTTCCGCTTTTAAAGTTCGTGAAGGTATGATTGTTGGTGTTTCTGTTACTCTGCGTGGTCAAAGAATGTTTGATTTTGTTGAAAAGTTGGTTTCAGTTTCTCTACCTAGAATCCGTGACTTTCGTGGTATCAGTGCTAAGTTAGTCGATCAGCACGGTAACATGAGTATTGGTTTGAAGGAAAGTTCTTGTTTCCCAGAAATCCGCGCCGATGAAATTGAAAAATCTCACGGTTTGGAAATTTGTTTAACAACTACCGCTAAACAGCGCGAAGAAGGAGTGGCCCTCTTTAAGATGATGGGTTTTCCTTTTCGAGCTGAATAAGCTTATTAACTACTAGAAGAAGATTATGGCAAGAAGAGCGTTGATTGTAAAAGCCAAAAAGACCCCTAAGTTCTCCAGCCGGATTGTCCGTCGCTGTTGGCGTTGCGGTCGTAACCATGGCTATATGCGGGATTTTGGAATCTGCCGCATTTGTTTCCGAGAATTAGCCAGTAATGGTGATCTTCCGGGCGTTACTAAATCCAGTTGGTAAGATTATATATTTTTACAAATTCCTAAGTCCACCTTATTATGACAGATCCAATTTCCGACATGCTGACTCGTATCAGGAATGCTGCCGCCGTTAAAAAGGCGCAAGTTGTCCTGCCGATGAGCAAGTTGAAATATAATATCGCCAAAATCCTGGAGCGGGAAGGTTTCTTGGCTGGCGTGGAGGTAATCAATGAACCTTCAGCCAAAAACAAGACTGCTGCTTTTGCTGAGTTGCGTTTGACTTTGAAATATCAAGCCAATGGTCAATCAGTTATTACAGCAATCAAACGCGTTAGTAGCTCTGGCCGCCGAGTTTATGCTGGTAAAGATAATTTGCCAGTTGTCGTTAACAACTTCGGTATTGCTATTATTTCGACTTCCGCTGGTTTATTGACCAATAAAGAAGCTCGCCAAAAAGGTTTAGGCGGCGAGGTTTTGTGTAGTATTTTTTAATTCGTTTAGTTAGCGGTTAAGCATATGTCAAGATTAGGAAAAATACCAGTCGTTTTGCCAGCCGGCACCACTGCTGTCTTAAATAAAAACATTTTGACTGTTACTGGTCCCAAAGGCCAATTACAGCAAGCTATCCATTCTTTGGTTAATGTTGTTGTTGAAGAAAATCAAATTTTGGTTAGTGTTAATGACAAAGAAGATCGTCAGCAACGAGCTTTCTGGGGTCTTTTTCATAAACTAGTTGGTAACATGGTTATTGGTGTTAGCCAAGGTTATGAAAAGAAATTAGAAATCAATGGTGTTGGTTATCGCGCCAGTTTAGCTGGTCAAAAGTTAACCTTAAACCTTGGTTTTTCTCACCCGGTTGAATTTGTTTTACCAGATGGTATTAAAGGTCAGGTTGAAGGTAACGTTGTGACAGTTGCTGGTATTGATAAACAGTTGGTCGGTGAAATTGCCGCTCAAATCCGTCGCAAGAAAAAGCCAGAGCCTTATAAAGGTAAAGGTATTAAATATATTGATGAGGTTATCCGCCGTAAAGCTGGTAAGACCTCAGCTAAGTAAGCCATCTAATTTTAGAATGATATGAGTAGTGGAAATAAAGTAGACAATAAAATCCGCCGTCACCGTCGCGTCAGAGCTAAAATCAGCGGAACGGCTGATTGCCCACGCTTATGTGTATTTCGATCCAATCGAGGTATGTATTTGCAAGCTATTGACGATACCAAAGGTTTGACTTTGGTTAGCGCTCATAGTCGCGAAATCAAGACTAAGGGTACTAAAACTGAAATCAGCCAAGCTTTAGGTGCTTTACTAGCTGAAAGATTATTGGCTAAGAAAGTTAGTCAAGTAGTTTTTGATCGCGGTGGCAATGCTTATCATGGCCGTGTTCAGGCCGCTGCCGAAGGCGCTCGCCAG
>CAZXQE010000043.1:0-6024 GCA_964643015.1 uncultured Gammaproteobacteria bacterium | reverse complement strand
CTCATTTACACTTTGAAGTTCGCCTTAACGGTATTCCGGTTGATCCATTAAACTACCTACCATGAAGCAAACATTAAATCAGCAAATTAAGCCGGCTTTTGGTCCACTAGGGGCTATTTTAACTTTAAGCACTTTATTACTTATCTTGGGGGCTGGCTTTACTTTTTGGTCAGTTAAAAAGGCTGAACGTCGCGACCAAGAAAGAATAGCTAACCTAAGCCAAATACAATCCGCCATTAATCGCTATTTTAATGAAAATCGCCATTTTCCTATTGGCGATAAAGATGATGGTAATTGGGATTTAGGTTATAACGGACCAGATGATCATCGTTTTATCAATGAACTCGTTGAAAAAGGCTTTTTATCTGCCAATTTTCCTGCTGATCCATTATCAAAATTCAATAAAGACAAGGGGATTGACTATACTTTTCGCTATCAGGTCTATCCTGATGATGGCCAATTTTGCCCCAGAGGACAAGGGGAGTTCTATGTTTTAGGTATTCGCGACCTCGAAACTGATAATGCCGCCATTGGTGAACAGCCAAAAAAATTTGAGGGTAGCGGTTTTAAATGTACAAATCGTGATTGGCAAGATGAATTTGATTATGTTGTTGGTGCCTTTTCTAGTCCGCTTAAGAAAAAATAATTGTTATCAAAAAAAAATAAAAAAAAACACCAACCGCTTGGTTGGTGTTTTTAAAACCTCAAGCCAGTCACGGGGAGCGCTAGATACAATGTCGCACAATACATCTTATACGACAAACTATCCTTAAAGCTAAGAAGCTCTAAGGCTTCCAGTTTTAAGGATAAGTAATAATTAAGCCCATTAAATTTAATTCTGGAGTAAAAAAGAGCATTAGTTTACACAAAACCAAAAAAATACCAACTACCAAAACACAAAACACTAGCACTGCCAAGAAGAAGACTAGTTTGAAAATTTGCTCATCCATATATTATTTTAGGTTATTGATAAATAATACGATCGCCATAGCGCAAATCAATAATTTTAGCTTGACTCAATTGTTCCGCAAACTTACTACGACCAGACTGCCAAAGACCTAGTTGTTGATTGAGTCCCCGCCGTAAAGATAATTTTATCAACTGTTCATTTTCCCCAATTGCCTGCAAAGAATTGGGCTCATCACTATTAAAATTAAAGGTTTGCGGACTTTTTCCAACCCAAATCGTTTGACTTTCAGTAACAATTGACCAAATCCCCTGACTCACCTCAATTTGTTTATCATTAATCAAACTAACCGAGCTTTGATTTATAATTATTGGGTAATTTTTTGGCTTATTTTCGCCAATTATTTCCTGTTTAATAATCCGACCTAGTCGGTCAACCAAATAATTCCAGCCATTTTCTTGCCAAATAGCGATTGCTGGCTCCTCTTTAATAATCAAAGTTAATTTATTAGGCCATTGCTTTTTTAAACGACAGTTAATTAAATTATAGTCGCTCAACGGCTGGCAAAAGCTACGACTCGTAGCTAACCAAAAGTTACCTTGCCATAAACGCCATTTTGGACCACCAAGGGCTTGACTGGCTCGAATTGATACTTCATCCGGATTTAATAATTCCAAGCCGCTAATCGCCAATTCTCGGGCTCTAAAATAAGGCGTGCAAAACAAAGTATAGCTAACACCAATTATCAACAAAAAAGAACCAACAATTAAACCACTCGTCTTAATTTTAGACCAATTTACCTTAAAATTAGCACTATTAGCACTTGATTTCTTGTTAGCAGCTGCTTGACGGTTAATCAAATTAGTCAGTGGTCGATGATTAGCTAGCAAGACTTTATTCGTATTAATCTTAATCACCGTATTAACCTTAGCAACTGCTTTATTTTTAGTTGTTGGTAAAACTACCGGTCGACGCTCACGAGTCGGCAAAACCACCCTTTTATTAACAATATTCTTTTGTGGCTCTTTTTTAGCCTTCATGTTTTAAGCAAAATACATCGTCTTTAACTCAATCGGTAAAAATGGACGCAGGCTTTGTGGTAACTTAATTCGGCCATCAGCTTGTTGACCATTTTCAATTAAAGCAATCAAAGCTCGCGCCAAAGAAATACCAGTACCATTTAAGGTGTGCACCAGCTGTTTGTTACCATCAGTAGTACTGTATTTGATATTTAGACCGCGTGATTGATAATTAGTACAATTGGAAGTTGAAGTAACTTCAGCCCAATCACCTAGCTGACCATCTTTACTTGGCTTTCCTGGCATCCAAGCTTCAAGGTCAAAAGTTCGGATTGATGGCGCACCCAAATCAGCCGTGCAATGATCAATAACGCGAAAAGGAATTTCTAAATCATTAAAAATTTCTTTTTCAATTTCCAAAATATTTTGGTGTTCTTGTTCGCTATCTTCTGGGGTACAATAAACAAACATTTCTACTTTATTAAATTGATGAACTCGAAAAATACCTTTGGCAAACTTACTATAACTCCCCGCCTCAGTTCTAAAACATTGGGAAAAACCAACATAGCGCAATGGCAATTTTTCGCCAGCAATAATCTCATCCTGATGATACCCCCCGAGGGTAATTTCAGCAGTACCAATCAAACTCAATCCATGCTCTTCAATATTATAAATCTGACTCGACTCCCCGCGCGGACAATAACCCAAACGTTCAATAACTTCAGTCTTAGCTAAATCTGGTGTTGTCATGACTGTAAAGCCATGTTGAGCAATCTTAGCCAAGGCGTATTGCGCCAAAGCTAATTCCAACCAAACCAAATCATTACAAGTATAATAAAACTTGGCCCCCGTCACTTTAGCGGCTCTTTCAAAATCGAGCCAATTCCACTGTTCAGCTAAAGCTAAATGATCCTTTGGTTCAAAATCAAATTTTGTAGGCTGACCACTTTGCTCTAAAACCGGATTATCATCTTCATCCAGACTACGAACTACATCGGGGTGTGTTAAATTGGGAACTGTTAAAACTAAAGCATCTAATTCTTCAATAATTAAAGCTAGTTTTTCTTCACCATCTTTAATCTTTAAATTATTATCTTTGATTGCCTCGATTTGTTCTGGGGTTGGTTTTTGCTTGGACCAATTATTTCTTTTTGCACGAAGCTCGTCTAATTCTTGTTGCAAACTACGACGTTGTTCGTCTAATGCTATAATTTTATCAATATCAACCGTTGCTAAGCGATAATGACAATTTTCCTTAATCGCGGCAACATTTTCTCGAATATATCTTAAATCAAGCATATTATTGCTGTTTTGGTTTCATAAATGGAAACAAAGTCACTTCGCGCAGTGGCTGACCAGCTAGACAAGCAAATAATCTTTCACCAAAACCAAAACCACAAGTTGGCGGCATACCATGTTCTAGCATTTCGACAAATTCCCAATCTGGCATCATGGCTTCATCGTCACCATTATCCAAAAGCTTTTGTTGTTCTTCAAAACGATGACGTTGATCAATTGGATTATTAAGCTCTGAATAACCGTTACCAATTTCGGTGCCAGCAATAATAATCTGAAATCGTTCAGTTAATTCAGGATTATCTGGGCGAGATTTAGCCAGTGGTGAAATTAATTTCGGATGACCAATCAAGAAAGCTGGTCCGGCAATGTTTTTACGACAATACTTCCAGAGGGTGTCAGTCAGTCTTTCACGATTATCACCTTCATAATTAACTTTAAGTTCAGCCAGCTTAGCTCTCATCTCATCTTCGCTAGCTGTTAAAATATTAACACCGGTTTGATTAATAATCTCATTTAAATAATCAATCTCCCGCCATTCGTCAGCTAAGTCAAAAGTATGACCTTTGTTAGTAAACTTAGTCGTACCAAAAACTTCTTGAGCTAGAGTCCGATACAGCTCTTGGGTTAACTTCATGCCATCACGGTAATTAGCATAACCCCAATAAAATTCCATATTAGTAAACTCTTGCAAATGATCAGGGCTGCTGCCTTCATTACGATAAGCTCGACCGATTTCAAAAGTTTTATCAAAGCCAGCCGCCATCAAACGTTTCTGCCACAATTCACCAATGGAAATACGCAAATAAACATCGGTGTCATAATCATTATGGTGAGTCTTGAAAGGACGCGCCTCAGCTCCACCGGTTGTGGTTTCAAGCGTTGGTGTTTCCACCTCCATGAAACCATGATCAATTAAAAAGCGACGCGTTACTTGCCAAAACTTAGCTTTCTTAACAAATAAATCACGTAATTCTTGATTGAATAATAAATCCAGATATCTCTTGCGTAAACGTTCGTCATCATCTTGGAGACCATGCCATTTTTCTGGTAGTGGTAACAAGGCTTTAGAAATCAAACGCCAGTCACTAACTAAAACACTCTGCTGACCAGCATGAGTCATAAAAACCTTACCTGAAACCTCAATAAAATCAGCAATATCAATATACTTTAAAAATTGCTTATACTTATCTTCTAATTCTTTTTTATTAAAAGCTAATTGAATTGTAGCTGTACCGTCTTGTAGGTCGGCAAAGGTTAAATTACCATGCTCACGCTTACTTCTCAAACGGCCAGTCAAATAAACAACAGTTTCGTCAGCCAAATAGTGGTCAAAATTAGCCAAAACTTGACTATTGGTTTGTTCACGGCGACAATGAGCTGGATAGGTGTCTACTCCTTGATTTTGGAGATCCTCCAGTTTACTCAATCGTTCCTGAAATTCACTGATTTTTTCAGCCATAAAAGCTTTTATCATTAAATAAAACTAGCTTTATTGTAACTAATTTATTCAGGGAAGTAAAGAAAAAAACCCTAGCTTATAGCTAGGGTCTAGATAAAATTCAAAGAAATCTTTTCATTACTTTTATGGATTGCGGACACAATGAAATTTGCCAACATTTTCATAATCAAAAGATAGCTCCAATCCTAAAAGACCAGATCTACCTCTTATAATCGAAGAATCATTTCGACAATCGCTCACATGGCATGCCCACGTATACAACTGACCATAACCTCGCTCCGATCCATGACTTGGATTTTTAGCTTTTAAATCTTGCAGCGGAATAATCGGACTTCCAACAATATCTGGCAACTGTGTTCCCTGCTCACCATAAGCATAGCAACTTCCATTTGACGAATTGCAAATCGGTCGATTTTCCCAAGTAACCCTATTATCTATTACTACTGGAATACCCGCATTAAAAGTTTTTCCATTAGAAAGATAATATACTTTTTGAAGAGTACTAGTTGTGGCTGATTTTAAAGTATAATAACCAGCTGCAGACATGGCCCAATTCTGAGAATTATTTTCAATATTTCTAGCTATAGTAAGATATTCATTATCCGTCATTAAATGAGCACCAATTGACTGACAAATCGTCTTAGCCGTTTCTTGATTAGCACTATAAGTACAGTATGCACTATAAAATGGATCATCACATTTACTCATCGGTTCTGAAATTAAAAAGTCGCGCGTTCCATAACGTGTATCCCCGGGAACTTCAGTCCAATATTTATTTTCATATGTAGCATAACAAGTAGTATCTGCTTTAACATTTTTTACCATTGAATTTAAAGGGCTCTGATGCCAAAAATGATTACTAAGAGAATCGTCACAACTCCAAATCCTAAAGCTACGATTAATCGTTGTTGCTAAAACCGGAGTGGTATCTTTTGAACATTCTACACTTTGAGTTGTTGAGCCAATTAATGGTGGGGCAAAATTTGGTTTTTCAAATTTAACTACAAAAACCTTAACCTTCCACTGAGCATAAACAATAATATCAGCATTAACCACCGTATCAGCTGTAAAAACCGTACCGCTACCATTAGCAGCTGTATTCCAACTTAAAAAGTCATAACATTCCCTTACAATAGCTGGTAAAGAATCGATTTTGTTGCCCTTATAAACTTGTCTGATTTGCATTAATCCACCTGGATAATTAGCATTAAAATTTACTGTAACCATTGGTACTACTGTCCATTTAGCATAAACAGTAATATGACCAATAATTTGAGTATCAACAGTAAAATCAGCTCCGCTACCATCGGACCTATTATTCCAACCAGCAAAATAATAAT
>CAZXQE010000042.1:0-6222 GCA_964643015.1 uncultured Gammaproteobacteria bacterium | reverse complement strand
GCTGCTTTGAGGCTTGCCGACAAATTGGCTTGCCAGAATGTAAAGTAATTTTGACACAAACAGTTATTTATTTAGCTAAATCAGCTAAAAGTATTGCGGCTTATCAAGCCTATCAACGAGCCGTGTCTGATGTTAATCAGTATGGTGCAGTGCCGGTGCCACTACATTTACTTAATGCCAGCACTAAATTAGCCAAAGAACTCGGCTATGGTGATGGTTATAAATATACTCCCGAAGAAGATAGTTCTAAACAAAGTTATTGGCCAGAACAAATAAAACCTCGCAATTATTTAGCTTAACGAGTGTCACGAATAGCTAGCACTGGTATTAGTCCAAGCAGTAGACCGCTAAGTAAAACAAAAAAGATAGCAGATAACGGAGCAAAACTTAAGGTAATAAAAGCGGCGAGTGAAGCAATAAGCCAACCTAGCGGTTTGTTTTGTCGATAAAGATTGATGACTGCTATATCGCGGCCATCAATTTTTTTATAAAAATAAGTTTCTTGCATGCTCTCCGATAGGGCAGCGCCAATACGACTAAGAAAAAGTAAGCAACCCCAAATAACTGGGTTTTGACTATCGGTCAAGATAATGCCGACGACTGAGATAACCATAATAATATTGCCGATAATAAGCATTTCTTTTTCACCAAAAAAGCGATCAGCCAGTAATCCGGCTGGTATTTGAATTAGAACAAAAGGTAGGAGCATTATTGTAAAGATAATACTCAATGTCGACCAACTTAAACCAATATGTTGATTGAGATAAATTGGCATATAGAGGCTCATTAAGCCATAAAAAAACTGTAGAGTTAGTGATGACAAAAATACCCCCCGACGGTCTCTGTTGCCAAATAATTTACCAATTGCCGAACCAACGTTTAGTGGTTTGTAATGGTTTTTAGCGTCGACAAAATGTCGTCGCTTAGTAACCAATAAAAATAAGGCTGGTAGAAGTATCAAACTACCAACATAATAGATTTTGCTATAGTTATTGTTGTTGCCGACTAAATAACCCATGATTAATGGTGACATTAGCCAAGCAATATTCATGGCAGTTAAATATTTGGTGCGGATTCGTCCGGTCGAGCCGTCGTCGGAAATGTTTTCTAAAAGAATATCCATATTAACCAATAGAAAAACAAAAGAGAGGTAGCGAATTACAAAAGAAATTAAAATTAACCAAGTAGCGCTTTCGGAAGAGAGGATAAAACTAGTAGCGATGGCTAAAAAGTAAGTGACAATCGTTAGGCGATAGGTTGAATAGCGACGGATTAAACGTGGATACAAAAATGATACAGAAATTGTAATAATGGTAACAACTGACAAAAATAGACCAATGTAATCAAGCGGTAAAAAGGTGTTTAAAAAAGAAGATTGAACATAACCAGCAATTGCTTGGGTTAAGGCAGCAGCAAAGACTAAGAGATAGATTAAATAGAAAGTTGATTTGGTTTTTTGCATAAATAAAGACAGCTTAATTGAAAGCTCTTTTATTATATAGAAAATTGCTGAGAAAGCCAAATTATGCTATAATGCTAATATAAAATTAAAGCTAAAATATGTTTAAAGATTACAGCCAAATCAATTATCCAGCCGATGTTCCCAAATATCGACGGGCGCTTTATCGAACCAACTGGCAGCTTTTAACTAAAAAAACTGGTCGCTTACTTCTTTTGGCAGGTGATCAAAGAATTGAACATTTAAACGAAGATTTTTTCGGGCCAGAAATTGATGCAGCTGATAACAACCCAGAACACTTGTTAACTATAGCTAACAAATCAGAGATTGGCGCCGTAGCTGTTCATTATGGTTTAGCTAGTCGGTATGGAGAGACTTACCGCCGTATAAATTATGTCATCAAACTTAATGGTAAGACCAATTTGTTGCCAGGTGATTCAGACAGTCGTTTACTAGCTACTGTTGATCAGGCAATTGAATTATCCAAACAAGCTGGTTTTAGATTAACCGGTGTTGGTTATACGATTTATTTAGGCAGTCAATACGAAGGACGAATGCTAGCTGAAGCTTCAGAGGTAATTCGTCAGGCTCATGACAATGGTCTGTTGGCAATTCTTTGGGTATACCCTAAGGGGGTAAATGTTAAAAATGAAGAAGCGGTTGAAACAATTGCTGGTGCAACTGGTGTCGCTATTAGTTTGGGGGCTGATTTTGTTAAAGTAAAATTACCACAACCACTCAATGCTAAAAATATCGAAAGAATTGTTGGCGCAGCTGGCCTAACTAGAGTTATTTTTGCTGGTGGAGCTAGCTATTCTACTGATAAGCTTTTAAAAGATACGGAAAGTCAATTGAAGGCTGGCGGGGCTGGCTTGGCTATTGGTCGTAACGCTCATCAGCGATCTGAAGATGCGGCTGTAAAATTATTAAATGGATTGGCAGAAATGATTTATGAAGAAAAAAATGCCAAAGAAGTATTAGAAAGCATAAGTCCAAAAAACAAAAACAAAAAGAAAACTGTTCAAAAGAAAAAATAACCTTTATTTATTTAATGATACGCTTATGAAAATCAACATCAAGGCTAACAATTTCGAACTGACAGCTGCTTTAACGGAGTATATTGATAAGAAAATGATGATGCTAGATAAATATTTGGGTGACATTAAGGTTATTGTTTGTGATGTTGAAGTAGAAATGATGAGCCGACATCATGCTAAAGGTGATATTTTTAGAGCTGAGATCAACTTGGAATTACCAGGAGAACTACTTAGGGTAGAAAAGACCGAAGAAGATCTGTATAAGGCTGTAGAAAAGGTTAAGGATCACATGGCTCAGATGATTGTTAAATATAAAGAAAAACGGCAAGGGCGTTAAAAATTTTCTTACCATTAAAAACGCAAGGCTTAAGCCTTGCGTTTTGCGTTATTTGGTCTATAATAAAATGACTGACTATAAATTGTAGCAGGTTGATTTTACTTAATAAAAAAGATTATATTTATGAGTTTTTTCCAGAAATTATTTGGCGATCCTAATGATAAAATAATTAAAAATTTGCAGCCAATTATTAAAGAAATTAATGACTTTGAGGAAAAAGTCAGTAGTTGGACCGATGAACAGTTAAAACAGAGAACAGCTGATTTTAAGGATGGTTATCAGTCAGTTCTTAAAGAAAAAGGTGATGATGAAGCTAAGAAATATTTAGATGAGATTTTGGCTGAGTCTTTCGCTGTAATGCGTGAAGCTTCAAAGCGAACCATTGGCTTGAGGCATTTTGATGTTCAAATGATTGGCGGTATTATTTTGCATCGTGGTCAAATTGCGGAAATGAAGACTGGTGAAGGTAAAACTTTAGTAGCTACCTTGCCGTTATATTTAAATGCTTTGACTGGTAAAGGGGTTCATTTGGTTACAGTTAATGATTACTTGGCCAAAGTTGGTGCTGGTTGGATGGGGCAGGTTTATAATTTTTTGGGACTAACAACAGCAGTCATTGTTCATGAGCAAGCTCTTAAATTTGATGCTGATTATAATGATGATCAGCAGTATGATGAGAGATTTAGGCACTTTCGACCAGTTAGTCGTAAAGAAGCTTATGCTTGCGACATTCTTTATGGCACTAATAATGAATTCGGTTTTGATTATTTACGTGACAATATGGTGGCCAATCTGGGGCAAATGGTCCAACGATCACTTCATTACGCTATTGTCGATGAAGTTGACTCGATTTTAATTGATGAAGCCCGAACTCCATTAATTATTTCTAGCGCTGGCGAAAAGGCAACTGATAAATACTATACTTTTGCCGAGCTAGTTAACCGTTTAGATGAAACAACTGATTATAATGTTGATGAAAAAATGCGAGCCGCTACTTTAACTGAAGCTGGTATCAGTAAAATGGAAAAATGGTTAGGAGTAGAAAATATTTATGTTGAGGCGGGTATTGGTGAGGTGATGCATATTGAACAGGCGCTTAAAGCTAGAGTTTTATTTAAAAAAGATAAAGATTACGTCGTTAAGGATGGCGAAGTAATTATCGTTGATGAATTTACTGGACGCTTAATGTATGGTCGTCGTTATAGTGAGGGTCTACATCAAGCTATTGAAGCTAAAGAGGGAGTAGAGATTCAAAAAGAAAGTCGAACTTTAGCGACTGTTACTTTTCAGAATTATTTTCGCATGTATCAAAAGTTATCTGGTATGACTGGTACAGCATTAACGGAAGCGGAAGAGTTTTCTAAAATTTATAGTCTAGAGACGGTAGTTATTCCAACCAACAAGCCGACAGTTCGTCAGGATAATAATGATTTGATTTATGCCACTGAAATGGGTAAGTTTCAGGCAGTGGCAGCTGATATTAAGGAACGTCATTCCAAGGGGCAGCCAGTTTTGGTTGGTACAATTTCTATTGAAAAAAGTGAAGTTTTGTCTGATTTATTAGCCAGACAAGGAGTTGAGGCAGCTGTGCTTAATGCTAAATATCATGAAAAAGAAGCGCAAATAATTTCTCAAGCTGGTCGTAAGGGTGCAGTAACAATTGCTACCAATATGGCTGGCCGTGGTGTTGATATTATTTTGGGTGGTAATCCACCAGAAGAAGGTGAGCAAGAAGAAGTTCGCCAATTGGGTGGTCTACATGTTATTGGTACCGAGCGTCATGAAGCTCGACGTATTGATAATCAATTACGCGGTCGTGCTGGTCGACAGGGTGATCCTGGTTCAAGTCAATTTTATATTTCAACTGATGATGATTTGATGCGAATCTTTGGTGGTGATCGTTTGAAAAAAATGATGACAACTTTGAAGTTGCCAGAAGACATGCCAATTGAGAACGGTTTAGTTTCTAAATCAATTGAATCAGCTCAGAAAAGAGTGGAAGGTAATAATTTTGATTTACGTAAGCATTTAGTTGAATATGACGATGTTATCAATAAGCATCGCGAAAGTATTTACCGTCGCCGCCGTCAGTTGTTGGAACTTAGTGAAAATTTAGATAATAGTCAAAATAAAACTGAAGAGCCCTTAACACCACTTAGCAATTTGGTGCTAGAAATGTTTGGTAATGAAATTGAAAATGTTGTTAGTTTTCATACTCAAAGTGAAAATCCGGAAGAGTGGAATATTGGTGAAATTGCTCAAACTATGAGTACGATTATTGAAATTAAGGCTGAAGATTTGGTTCAGGAATTAAATAAATTAGGTGATGACTCTGAAACTAAGTTGGATAAAATTAGTTATCGCGACGCCATGGTTAATTATCTAACTGATTTAGTTAACAAAGCTTATTTGGAGCTTTTAGTAATTGCCAAAGACCTTGGTCTAGATTGGTTAGCAATTGAAAAATCAGTTATGTTGCAATCGATTGATGCTCAGTGGATTGATCATTTAGAAGCAATGGATTATATGCGTAAAGGTATTGGTCTAAGGGGTTATGGTCAACGCGATCCATTAGTTGAATATAAAAAAGAAGCTTACCGCTTGTTTAATGAACTTAATGCGATTATTCAAAAACAAATTGTTTACTCTATTTTTAAGATTGTTGATTTTAGCCGAGCTAATCAACAAGCGATTGGTCAGATAATGTCTCAAGCTGATGAGCCTAAAAATGTTATTTTAAGTTCTAACAGTGAGGCTGAAGCAGCGCCAATTATTGCTAAGCAAAAAGATCAAGAGGGCAATAAGGTCGGCCGTAATGATCTTTGTCCTTGTGGCAGTGGTAAAAAATACAAGAAGTGTTGCGGAAAATAAAAATCTTGTTACTTTTTAAATAGTTTTTCGTTTTAATTAGTAGAGGTTTTTAATTTATTTAAATAAAAGGTTATGAAAAAACAAGCAACAAGATTGTTGGCTGCTTTTATTTTATTTGGCTTGCTAAGTGGCCAGATGGTTAATGCAGCGCCAATTAGACTAATCGCCAAACAAGAAAAAGCAGTAAAAGAAAAAAAGATAAATAAACAAGATAAAACTACTAATTTAAGTGTTGTTTATCCTGTAATTGGTCAAGAAAAAATAGATGCTTCAATCAAGCAGTATATCGATGGTTTGATGAAAGATTTTCAAGACAGTGCTTATACTGAGGGTAAGGTTAATTGGAAGAATGAATTAAGCGTTAAATATGACACTAAAAGATTTGATAATTATCTAAGTGTTCGCTTTAGAATTTATCAATTTACTGGCGGAGCTCATGGAATGGATAGCTTAATTGTTAAAAATTATAATTTACAAGACGGTAGCGAGGTTAAGCTTACCGATTTATTTAAGAATGA